>NZ_VRUW01000218.1:0-1008 GCF_008039475.1 Methylobacterium sp. WL12
ACGATCACGGTGATGATCGCGAAGACGATGAAGTTCACCGGCAAGCCGAGGAAATTGCCGATCTTCATCGACCTCTCGTTGCGCGAGAATCGTGCGAAATCGCCGAAGTTCAGGAGCAACGCGGCGAAGTAGGCGACGATCAGCATCGAGGCGTTGGCGATGTGGGTCAGGGTCGATCCTTCGGCCGGAGGGCTCAGCTGCAACGACAGGCTCGACGTACCCGTCTGCATGAGGATCCAGATCGCCAGCGCGAACATCACGAGGTAGACGACCGGCCCGCAGAAATCGATGAACTTACGGATGGCCTCCATGCCGTTCAGGAAGATCACGAGCTGGAAGAACCACATGAACAGGAAGCTGCCCCACCCAAGTGCGGACAGCCCGAGGTAGTTGCTGTGGGTGTATGCTTCGGCCGACGGCCAGAAGGTGAGTATCAGGACTTGCACGGCCTTGGATGCGAAGTAGGTCTGGACGCCGTACCAGACCACGCCGACGATGCCGCGCAGCACGGCCGCCAGGTTCGCCCCCATCACGCCGAACGACATCCGCGCGACCACCGGGAACGGCGTCCCGTACTTGAGCGACGGGCGACCGATGAGGTTCATCAGGAAGTAGACGATGGTGATGCCGACGACCATCGAGGCCAGCACCTCCCATCCGGTCAGGCCGAGGAAGAACAGGCTCGCGGCGAAGGTGTAGCCGCCGACCGAGTGCACGTCCGACATCCACATGGCGAAGATGCTGAAGGCCCCCCAAGTCCGACCCTCGGGAGCGGTCGGGGCGAGGTCGTGATTGTAGAGCTTCGGGTGAGCCCCCGTGACCACGAGAACAGGCGGTGTCGCGTGAGAAGCCGACATTGATGCCTCCTGGCAGTTCAGCACTGCTCAGACAGGGCAAATGTCGCGCCAAAACAGATCTGGAAGTGGAAGCCGTTCAACACCGCTCGAAAACGGACCGGCAGAGAACCACCCAGCCCAGTCGTAGAGCGGACGGACGGGTCCCGACCCT
>NZ_VRUW01000219.1:0-988 GCF_008039475.1 Methylobacterium sp. WL12
GCCGAGATCACTCGCCTGCGGCGTGAACTCGACCGGACGCGCATGGAGCGCGACGTCCTAAAAAAAGCGATCGGCATCTTCGCGGAGATGCCCAAGTGACGTTCGCCTTCATCGAGCAGCATGCGAGCACCTGGCCGGTGCGTCTCATGTGCCGCGTGCTCGAAGTCTCTCACAGCGGCTACTACGACTGGCGATCCCGTCCCGAGAGTGCGAGGTCGGCGTCCAACCGTCGCCTTCTCGACGACGTCCGCCGAATCCATGTTGGGCATCAGAAGCGCTACGGCTCGCCTCGGGTCCATGCCGTCCTGCGCGCAGAGGGGCGAACGACCAGTCGTGGGCGGGTGGAGCGCCTGATGCGCCGTCATGGCATCCGAGCCCTGGCAGGACGTCGATACCGGCCCTGCACGACCGACAGCCGTCACGATCTGCCGATCGCGCCCAACCTCCTGAAGCAGCAGTTCTCGGCCGCGCTACCCAACACGGTCTGGCTGGCGGACATCACCTACCTGCCGACCGGAGAGGGCTGGCTTTACCTGGCCGCCGTCCTCGATCTCGCCACCCGCAAGATCGTCGGCTGGTCCATGCGCGAGCACATGCGGACCGAGCTGACCTCGGCCGCCCTGATGATGGCCACCCAACGGCAGCGACCGGGGGCCGGCCTCATCTGTCACTCGGATCGCGGCAGCCAGTACGCCGCCGAGGCCTACAGAGCGCAGCTCGCCGACATGAAGGCGACGCCCTCCATGAGCCGGACAGGCTGCTGCTACGATAACGCCCCGATGGAGAGCTTCTTCCACACGCTCAAGGTCGAACTCGTCCACCAGAGACGATGGGCGACCCGGGACGAGGCCCGACGCGACTTGTTCGCCTACATCGAGGGCTACTACAATCGGCAGCGCATCCACTCGGCCCTCGGATACATCACACCCGAGCAAGCCGAACGGAACGCGAGCTAAACCCCGTGTCCGTGGAACCGGGGGAGGATCAC
>NZ_VRUW01000021.1:0-65065 GCF_008039475.1 Methylobacterium sp. WL12
GGGGCGGGGGTGAGGGCGGGGGTGACGGAATGACCGGACGGACGATGCGGCTCGCGCTGTTGGCCGCGCTGCTTCCGGTGTCGCCGCTGGCGGCGGAGCCCGGCCGACGCCCCGCCGACGTGGAGCGCTACCTGACGCGCCTGACCGGCTGCCGGCACTGGACCGGCGAAGACGCCTACGACGCGGCCCGGGGGCGGGAGATCGCCGACGCGGTGAAGGACCTGGGCTGCGACGCCCTCGACGCGGACGAGGCGCGCCTGCGCCGTCGCCATGGCCGGAGCCCTGCGATCCTAAAGATCCTCGACGCGGCGCGCGATGCGGGCGGCTGAGCGCGGCGCCGACGCCGACGAATCGGTTCGCCGTCGCGTCGCCCGGTTGCTGCACGTGCCGCCCCTCGCGCTGCTGTTCGCGCTCGGCCTGGCGCCGCTGTTCCTCCTGTTTCCGCTCCTGCCCGGCGGGGCCGAGGCCGACGCGGCCCGGCGGCCGGTGGCGCTCTGGCTCGGCGCGGCGTTGCTCGCGGGTTTCGCGGGAACCGTCGCGGGCGCGGCCCGGCCGCTCTACCGGGCGGCGATGCACATCCTTGCCGCCTCGCTGCTATCGATCCCGGCGATGCGCCTCGCGCTCCGGTCCGGCGTTCCGGTCCCGCACGGCCTCGCCGCCTGGCTCGGCCTCGACGGGGAATCGGCGATGGATGCCGACCTGTACGAAATCTGGCTCCTCGCCTGGCTCACCGCGTTCGGCCTGGTGGCGGCCGTCCGGCACGGCCTCGCCCGGTTTCGGCGCACGCGCGCTGCCGCGCCGCCGGTGCTTGACCGGTGATCCGCCGCCGACATAGCTCGCCAGGCGCGGCGTCGCCCCGTCCGCAACGGAGTCGTTCATGACCTGGCGCAAGCCGCTCGTCCTCGCCGCGGCGCTCGGCCTGTCGATCGCGGCCGCCCACGCGCAAACCGCTTCCCTCGACGTGCCGGTCCAGCCTGGCGCGGACGGGCCTGAGCTCGACGCCTGCCCGCGGTTGGCAGCCGTCACCGGCCTCGACCCGAAGGGCGACGACTTCCTCTCGGTGCGCAGCGGCCCCGGCGGCCGCCCCTACCGCGAGGTCGATCGCATCCATACGGGCCAGCGCCTGTCGGTCTGCGAGACCCGTGGGCCGTGGCTCGGCGTCGTGTACGCGGACCGGGAGGGACGGGATTGCGGCGTCGCGACGCCCTGGCCGCGCCGGACCGCCTACGCGGGACCGTGCCGGTCCGGCTGGGTCCACCGGCGCTACGTCACCGACCTGGCCGGCTCAGCAATTCGCAGGCGGCCGGAGGGGCAGGCGTCGATCCAGAGCCGACCCCGCGCGTGCCTTCCCCTACCCGCCCTTCGCCAGCAGGAAGAACGCGGTTCCGATGGCCAGGAGGCTTCGCGAGACCCAGCCGCAGGTGGTGGCGCCGACGCCGTCGTCGAGCGTCCGCAGGTGGGCGACCTGCGCGAACATCGCCGCCCAGTAGGCGGACCACAGGCCGAGGATGGAGGCCGTCGTGGTCGACACGGTCGGGCTACCGGACCGCGTGCGCCGACCGCCGCTCGTGGCGCCAGGAGGCGACCGCGTCGCGACGGGCCTCGTAGGCGCGCCGGACGGACGAGCCGTCCACGCCGCGCCCCTCCGGCCCGTAGCCGAACCGGAGGACGCCCTCGGGGCCGTAGAGCCGGCTCACCTCCGCCCGCCAGAGGCGATCGGTGCGGGCGAGTGCCGCCTCGGTCTCCGCCAGTCGCTTCGCATGCATCGAGGGGGTCCTGTCCGGCGGTGTCGCAGGGTCAACGCGGCTCGGCCCCATCCGCTCCGGGCGTTGCCACGCGACAAACCGTTTCCTCGACAGGCCGGCTCCGGGACCTATCCTGAAGCGATGCCTCCCCTCATCGATGCCGTCACGAGAGCCGTCGCAGGCGGCGCTTCATCGGCCTTGCCGCGCAGGCCGGTCGTCGTAATGCCCAGCCGGGGATGTGCGCCTTGACCGCCCGCAGGGCGCTGGTCGTCGGCGCCTCCCGCGGCCTCGGGCTCGGCCTCGTCGCCCGGTTCCTCGATCGCGGATGGGACGTGACGGCCACCGTGCGCCGCCCTTCCGCCGCCCTGTCCGGCCTCGCGACCGACGGCCGGCTGCGGATCGAGGCGGGCGTCGACATCGACGACGACGCGGCGGTGACCGCCCTGCGCAGGACGCTCGCGGACGCGCCGGCCTTCGACCTCGTCTTCGTGGTCGCGGGCGTCGCCACCCAGGCCGGCACGCCGGCCGCCGCGATGCCGCGCGCGGTGGCGACGGCGGTCTTCCAGACGAACGCCCTCAGCCCGATCCGCTTCGCCGAGGCGTTCCACGCGCGCGTGGCCCCCGACGGGCTCGTCGTCCTGATGACTTCGAAGCTCGGCTCGGTCTCGCTGAACCGCGGCGGCGGCTGGAGCAGCTACCGCGCGAGCTAAGGCGGCGCTCAACACCCTGGCCCGCTCCTTCACCGGGCAGCACGCCAAGGCCGCCTGGGGCGTCGTGCTGATGCATCCGGGCTGGGTGCGCACGGATCTCGGCGGCCGGCGCGCGACCCACGACGTCGAGACCAGCGCGCGCGGCATCGTCACGGTGCTCGAACGGCACCTCGGGCAGCGCGGCTGCGTCTTCCTCGACCACGCCGGGCAGACCGTGCCCTGGTAGTCCATGCGCCGCGGGCGTTTCCGACGGCCAAACGCCGTCGCCCGGGCTCAGGCCTGCGGCGCGGGACGATCCTCGAGCGTGTCGCCGCGCAGGGCCGCGTCGTAGCCCGCGAGCCAGAGGTCGTGCGCCTCCATGCCTTCGGCATAGGGGCAGTCCTCGCGGCGCAGGGTCTTGCCCGGCGCGTAGAAGCCGAGCGCGTAGTGGTCCAGGTTGTCGTCCGGCGGCTGCGCCATGGGGTCCTCGCTTCGCAAACGTTGGGGGCCGGACTCGGCCTCAGGTCATCACCTCGGCGAGGATGCAGGGCACCTCCGCCGGGATCTCGCGCGCCAGGAAGCCGATCCCGCCGTAGCGGCGGGCGAGCCGGCGACCGGCTTCGCCGTGGGCGTAGACGCTCCACAGGGCCGCCGCCTCGGGCTCGGCCCCGCGGGCGAGCAGCCCGACGATCAGGCCCGCGAGCGTGTCGCCCGAGCCCGAGATCGCCAGCCCGACATGCCCCATCTCGTAGCACCAGGCGCGGCCGTCGGGGGAGACGACCTGCGTCCGGCCGCCCTTCATCACCGTCACCGTGCCGAAGCGCTCGGTGGCGCGGCGCGCCGCGGCCAGCGGGTCGGCCTCGACGGCCTCGCGATCCAGGTCGAGGAGCTTGGCCATCTCGCCCGCATGCGGGGTGATGATCGCCGGCCTGGACAGGCTTCGGGTCAGGTCCGGGTCGGCGCGGAGCGCAACGAGCGCCCCGGCGTCGAGGACGAACGCCGCCTCCTTGCCCCCGCGCACGAGGGCGGACACCACGGCTTCGGTGTCGGCGTCCTCGCTCATGCCCGGACCGGTCAGGATCGCGTCGACGGCGCGCGACCGCCCCGCGAGGTCGTCGGCGCAGTCGCGGCCGATGCCGCCGCCCTCGGTCTGCGCCAAGCCGACCACCAGGGCTTCCGGCACGGCGATGCCGACCGGGATCGCGAGGTCGCGGCACACGCCGATCTGGAGCTTGCCCGCGCCGACGCGCATCGCCGCGTTGGCGCTCAGCAGCACGGCACCGGGCAGGCCCGTGCACCCGGCCACGATAAGGACGCAGCCGCGGCCGTCCTTGCTGTCGCCCTCCGGCTTGGGGGGCGCCATGCCGCGGAGCACGTGCTCGGTCAGCGGTGTCACGGCGCCCATGGCTGTCCTCCGGTCGGTTTCCGACGATGGTGCAACGCTGTCAACTCTTGGCGTCCGCTTCGTTGGCGTCGGGTTCGGAAGTAACGGGAGCACCCTGTGCCTCAAGGGGTGCGACGAAGTTGTAGCGGATCAGGTCGAGGGCGGGGCCGGGCGCGGCGACCGCCGCGGGGGCGTATTCCGTGACGCCGCAATTGGCGACGTCGCCCTGCGCGTCGATGGCCAGGATCTCAGCCTCGGTCCTATTCTCCAGCAGGTAGCGCAGGCACAGGACCACCACCTGGTGGGCGACCAGGAGGATGCGCTGGCCCTCGTAATGCAGCGCCATCGTGTCCAGTGCGCTGCGCAGGCGCAGGATGACGTCGCACCAGCTCTCGCCGCCCGGCGGCCGGTGGTAGAACTTGCCGAGGTCGGTGCGGAGTTCCGCCTGCTCGGGGTGCAACTGCTCGATGCCGGCGCGGGTGAGGCGATCGAGGATGCCGAACTCCTTCTCGCGCAGGCGCTCGTCGACCAGCAGCGGCGGCGCGCCGGCGGCGAGCGCCCCCGATGCGCGGATCGCCTCGGCCGTCTGGACCGCGCGGCGGTAGGGCGAGGCCAGGACGAGGTTCGGCCGCGCGTCGGCGGGCATCGCGGCGAACCAGCGCCCGAGGGCTTCGGCCTGCCGGTGGCCGCGTTCGCTCAACGGCACGTCGACGTCGCGCTCGGCGATGTCGATCCGCGTCGCGCCGGCGGCCTGGGCCGCATCGCGGGCGACGTTGCCGGCGCTCTCGCCATGGCGGACGATCCAGAGGCGAAGCGGCTGTCTGTGCGGCACGGAAGTCTCCAGCCGCCACCGGTCGGCCGGCGCGGCATCGGTTGTCGAGGTGGACGACGGTTGCGCAGGCGCAAACCGTCGCGGCGGCCGGAACGATCCTTACGAAGGGCCCGAGGAAGCCCGCCAACGTCAACCGGGGGGGCTCGCAGTCGTCGCACGCGGCGACGGCGATTTCGCCAGGACCCCGGCTCGAACGCAGGCGACGCATCAGGCCGTGGGGTGCTCAGCTCCGCGCGGCGACCGGACGGCCGGCGGGGCCGAAGCCGTGCTTCGCCCCGGCCCGGCTGACGACGCCGAACCGCAGCACCGCCTGTTCCAGGTAGTCGATCGCCGCGATCAGGTGCGCGCGCGCCGTCTCGATCGCCTCAGCCCCGTCCTCCGGCCTGCCGTCGGCGAGCTTCACCGCGGCGATCAGCACGCGGTCGCGCTCGTCCTCGATCCGCCGGTCGCGCTCGACCGAGCCGCGGATCTCGGCGTCGAAGGCGGCGACCACCGACCAGGGGAGGGCGTCGGCGCCGACCTGGTCGACGAAAGTCTGGACGACGAAGGCCTGGGCGTGCCAACGCCCGGCGGCGGCGGCCCGGCGCAGGGTTTCGGCGAGGTCGGCATCCATGGAAAGCTCCCGCGTCCGTGCGCGTCCTGCCGGGCGTCGGCAGGGCGCGGCGTGCCTTCCTATACGCTTGCACGCCGCGAGGGAGCGCCTGCGGGGGATGGCCGCGGATCGGGGGCGGCCCTCAGGCCGGCGGCGGCTCTCAAGCCGGCGGCGCTTCGCGCGCCATCCAGGCTTCGACGCCGGCGAGGTCGGCCTGCGACAGGCCGTGCCCGGCCGGAAGCGTGGCGTGCTCGACGCGGGCTCCGGCCGCCGTGAGGAGGGCGGCGAGCCGCGCCGCGTTCTCGGCCGGCACGATCGGGTCGGCCGCGCCCGACAGCAGCAGCACGGGCCGGCCCGCGAGGTCCGCCGGCGCGGCGTCCGACAGCGGCACCATCGGCCGCAGCAGCACGGCGCCCGCCAGCGTTTCGGGGTGCAGCAGAAGCATCGCGGCGGCGATGTTGGCGCCGTTCGAGAAGCCGAGCGCCAGCGGTGCCGGAAGGCCGTAACGCGCCCGCGCCGCCGCCACGAACCCGGCGAGGTCGGCCGCGCGGCGGCGCACGTCGTCGGCGTCGAACACGCCCTCGGACAGGCGGCGGAAGAAGCGCGGCATGCCGTTCTCCAGGACCGGACCGCGCGGCGACAGCAGGGCCGCGCCCGGCGACACCCGTCGGCCGAGCGGCAGCAGGTCGGCCTCGTCGCCGCCGGTGCCGTGCAGGAGGAGCAGGGGGCGAACGGACGCGTCGCCCGGCTCGAAACGGTGGACGAAGCCGAGATCGGTGGTGGTCATGACGGACTTCCAGGAAGCGGGCAGGGCAATCCCGCCCCGTAGGCGCGGGGCGGGAAGACGGGTCAGGCGAGGTCGGGCGAGGCGAGGTCGGGCAAGGCGAGGTCGGGCAAGGCGAGGTCGGGCAAGGCGGCCGCGATCCGCGCCCGGTGCGGTTCGAGGCCGGCCGGCAGCTTCAAGGCGCAGCCGAGGGTGGCGAGCGGCTCGTCGATGGCGAAGCCCGGCGCATCGGTCGCGATCTCGAACAGCACGCCGCCGGGCTCGCGGAAGTAGACCGAGCGGAAGTACTGGCGGTCGCGCTGCTCGGTGACCGCGAGGCCGTGGTCGGCGGAGAGCCGCGCCACCATCGCCGCCTGGGCCGCGTCGTCGGCGGCCCGGAAGGCGATGTGGTGCACCGACCCGGCGCCCTGTCGCCCGCGGGCGACCGCGCCGGCCGCCTCGAGGGTCACGAAGCCGCCGGCCGCCGCGTCCCCGGCGAAACGGATCGACGCGCCCTCGCGCGCGGTCTCGCGGAAGCCGAGGCCGTCGGCGAGGATCGCCGCGGTCGGGCCGGTCTCGGCGAGGCGCAACGTGACCCCGTGCAGGCCGCGCACCGCGTGCTCGGCCGGCACCGCGCCGCCGCCCCAGGCCGGCTCCGGCTCCGCCCCGTTGACGCCGACCAGGGCCAGCCGCATCCCGTCGGGATCGCGGAAGCGCAGGGTCGGCTCGCCGAAGACGCTCGCCGGCGCGTCGTGATCGACGGACGTCGCGACGAAGCGGTGGATCCACCAGCCGATCGCGGCCCGCGGCACCCGCAGCGCGATCTCCTGCGTCTCGCCGACGCCGAGCCGGCCCGGCGCCGCATGCGCGATCGGGAAGAAGGTCAGCAGCGTGCCGGGGCGGCCGGTCTCGTCGCCGTAATAGAGGTGGTAGGTGCCCGGGTCGTCGAAGTTGACGGTCGTCTTGACGAGCCGCAGCCCGAGCACCCGGGTGTAGAAGTCGCGGTTGCGCGACGCCGGGCCGGAAAAGGCGGTGACGTGGTGAAGGCCGATCTCGGACATGACGTATCTCCTTTGAGAGCGCCGCCCGGCGCTCGCGATCGGCTTGATTTGAGGATCATCCCGGCGATTTGAAACGGAAACGATGGAAACCCATCGTTTCTGATTTTGCTTTCCGCGAAGCACTGCTGGCCGAGACCTTCGACGTGGCCCGGCGCGCCGCCGGCTGCTATGGCGGGGCGTTCGACACGACGGGAGACGGCGATTTCCGACGATGCATGGGCGACCGCGCTGGGGCTGCTCGCGGTCCTCGTCCTGGTGCTGGCCAACGGCTTCTTCGTGGCGGCCGAATTCGCCCTGGTCTCGGTGCGCCGGAGCCGCGTCGCCGAACTCGTCGCCGAGCGGCGCGCGAACGCGGCGGCGCTGCAGCGGGCGACCGACCGCCTCGACGCGCATCTGGCCGCGACGCAGCTCGGCATCACCCTGTCGTCGCTGGCGCTGGGCTGGGTCGGCGAGCCGGCGCTCGCCCACCTGATCGCGCCGGCGGTGGACGGGCTGCCGCTCTCGCTCGGGCCGGTCGCCGCCCATTCCATCGCGGTGGCGATCGCCTTCGCCCTGATCACGTCGCTGCACATCGTGCTCGGCGAGCTGGCGCCCAAGAGCCTCGCGCTCCAGCGCAGCGAACGCACCGCGCTCGCGGTGGTCCGCCCCCTCGGCCTCTTCCTGTTCGTGTTCCGGCCGGCGATCCTGTTCCTCAACGGGCTCGGCAACGGCGTGCTGCGCCTGTTCGGCCTCCAGCCGGGCCATGGCGAGGGCTCGCTGCACTCGACCGCCGAACTCAACCTGCTGATCCAGGCGAGCCAGGAGGCCGGCCTGATCCGCGAGGTCCAGCAGGAGGCGGTCGAGCGGATCTTCGCCATCGGCGAGCGCAGGGTCAGCGACATCATGACCCCGCGCCACGAGGTCGAGTGGGTCGACGCCGACGCCGACCACGCGGCGATCCTCAAGGCCGTGCGCGCCTGCGGCCACGCCCAGGTCGTGGTCAGCCGGGGCCAGGTCGACGAGCTCGTCGGCGTGGTGCGCAAGCAGGACCTGCTCGACCAGGTGCTCGACGGCGACGCGATCGACCTGACGGCCGCGACGCAAGGCCCGATCGTCGTGCACGAGAGCATGACGATCCTGGCGGTGCTCGAAACCTTCCAGAGCCAGCCGATGCGGATGGCGGTGGTCGTCGACGAGTACGGCACCCTGGAGGGCATCGTCACCCAGACCGACCTGCTGGAGGCGATCGCCGGCGACATCCCGGAACCCGGCGAGGAGCCCGACGTGGTCGAACGCGCCGACGGCTCGCTGCTGATCGACGGGATGATCCCGGCCCGCCAGGCGTTCGAGCGGCTGGAACTGGCCGAGACGCCGGATTCCGACGACTTCACGACGCTGGCCGGCTACGTGATCTACGAGCTCGGTCGCATCCCCGCGGCGGGCGACGCGTTCGAGGCCGGCGGCTGGCGCTTCGAGGTGGTCGACATGGACGGGCGCCGCATCGACAAGGTGCTGGCCTCCCGCGTGGCCGCCTAAAACCTCGGACAGCCCGGCCGCGGCGGGCGCACGGAAGGCGAAACCCGACATGGCGGACGGCGCCGACATCCCGATGCCAGACACCGCGACGCCCGGGTTGCGGATGCCGAGCCTGGCCGAGGCGGTCCCCGTCTGGGGCCGCATCGCCGCCTTGTCCTTCGGCGGGCCGGCCGGGCAGATCGCGGTGATGCACCGCATCCTCGTCGAGGAGCGGCGCTGGATCTCCGAGGATCGCTTCCTGCACGCGCTGAACTTCTGCACGCTGCTGCCGGGGCCGGAGGCACAGCAGCTCGCGACCTATGTCGGCTGGCTGATGCACGGCACCCGCGGCGGGCTCGTCGCGGGGGGCCTGTTCGTGCTGCCGGGCCTCGTCGCGATCATGGCGCTGAGCTGGATCTACGCGCTGTCGGGCAACGTCGGCGTGGTCGCCGGCCTGTTCTTCGGGCTCAAGGCGGCGGTGCTGGCCGTCGTCGCCGAGGCGGTGCTGCGCATCGGCCGGCGCGCCCTGAAGAGCGCGCCGATGGTGGCGCTGGCGGCGGCCTCGTTCGTCGCGCTGTTCCTGTTCGACCTGCCGTTCCCGGCGGTCGTGCTGGCGGCGGGCTTTTTCGGCTATCTCGGCGGCCGCGCCGGCCTGCCGCAGTTCCGGGTCGGCGGCGGCCACGGCGCGACCGGCGCCGCGAAGGCCGGGCCGTATCTCCTCGGCGACGCGGCGTTGCCGCAGGAGCGCGAGGCCCCCGCGCGCACGCTCCTGACGGCGGCGGCCTGGGCGGCGCTGTGGCTGGTGCCGGTCGCCGCGATCGTCGGCCTCCTCGGCCCCGGCAACGTGTTCGGGCAGATCGCCCTGTTCTTCTCGAAGATGGCGATGGTGACATTCGGCGGCGCCTACGCGGTGCTCGCCTACGTCGCCCAGCAGGCGGTCGGGCAGTTCGGCTGGCTGCGGCCCGGCGAGATGCTCGACGGGCTCGGCATGGCCGAGACCACGCCGGGGCCGCTGATCATGGTGACGCAGTTCGTCGGCTTCCTCGCCGCGTTCCGCAATCCGGGCGGCCTCCCGCCGCTGCTCGCCGGGACGCTGGGGGGCCTGCTCACCACCTGGGTGACCTTCGCGCCGTGCTTCCTCTGGATCTTCGTCGGCGCGCCCTACGTCGAGCGCCTGCGCGGCGACCGAACGCTGGCCGGCGCGCTCTCGGCGATCACGGCGGCGGTGGTCGGGGTGATCCTGAACCTCGCGGTCTGGTTCGCCCTGCACACGCTGTTCGCCCGCCTCGAACCGGTCGCCTTCGGGCCGATCCGCCTCGACCTGCCGGTGCTCGCCAGCCTGGACCCGTGGGCGCTGCTCCTCGCGCTGGGGGCGCTCGTGGCGGTGTTCCGGTTTAGGGCCGGCGTGATCCCGACGCTGGCGGCCTGCTCCGCGGCCGGCATCCTCCTGCATTTGGCAGGCCTCGCCGGGTAAGCTTGCTGCTCCGTGGGCTCGGGGACCACGCCGCCCGGCGAGGGGCGGCGCGGGATCGATCGCTCAGAAGCGGTTCGGCCGGCAGCGGCGGCCGGCGGGGCCGATGTGGAAGCCCCGCGGGCAGGAGCGCCCGCGGACGTAGCCGCCCGCCTGCCCGCCGGTGCGGCAGCCGCCGTAGGGGCCGCGGTGGCCGAACGGGCCGCAGCCACCGTAGACTTGGACGATGTTCGCCTCCGGCGCATCGAGGCCGACGAGGGGAAGCGCCGAGGCCGGCCCCGACAGGGTCGCGGCGAAGGCGCTGGCGAGGATGGCGGCGCCCAGGGATCTGCTCAACATCGGATCGTCCTTTCGTGAGGGGGAGGTGCGGCGCTAGCGCGCCGCACCGGGATTCCGGACTGGCAGGCCAGGAAACGATGGTCAGGCGAGGAGGTCGCGCGTCGGCGCGACGCCTCCGCTGCCCGGGAAGACGGTGTCGGAAAGCGCCCGGTCCGGCAGGCCGAGATGGTCGCGCAGGACGCCCTTCAGCACGGCGCGCAGGTCGAGGGTCGGGCGGAGGTCCCGCCCGTCGAGGAGGGAGGCGGGCGCAAGCCCCGGCCAGTCGGCGACGACCCGGCCGCCGGCCACCGCGCCGCCGGCGAGGAAGGCCGCCGCCGCCGTGCCGTGGTCGGTCCCGTCCGTGCCGTTGGGGTAGGCGGTGCGGCCGAACTCGGTGGCGACCGCGACCACGGTCTCGCCCCAGGCGGGGCCGAGCTCCGCCTTCAGCGCGGCCAGCGCGTCGTCGAGGGCCTTGAGGAGGTGGGCGAGGCGGCCGGAGGCCGGCCCCTCCGCCGCATGGGTGTCCCAGCCGTCGAGCGCCAGGGTCGCGATCCGCGGGCCCTCGGGCCGGGCGAGCACCCGGCCCGCCGCCGCCGCCAGGGTGGCGTAGGACCGGCCCGGGCCGCCTCTGGCTGGTCCTTTGGGAAGCATCGCGTCGAGGCGGTTGCTCTCCGTCAGCGCCGCCAGCAGGCGCGGGTCGCGCTCGCCGTAGAGGCGCTCCAGCCGCATCACGGTGTCATCGAGGGGCGTGCGCAGGTTTCCGGGCGACCAGCTCATCACCGGGGCGGGCCCGCGCATCACCAGGGGCACCGTCGCGCCGCAGGCGAAGAGGTCGCGTCCGCGGGCCGGTCCGGCGGCCGGGAGCAGGCCGGCCGCACGGTTGAGCCAGCCGGTCGCGCTGCCGTTCGGGCTGGGAGTGCCGTTGTCCAAAACGTCCTGCCCGTCGAAATGCGAGCGCTCGCGATAGGGCGTCGCCACCGCGTGCAGCATCAAGGC
The DNA here is from genome assembly GCF_008039475.1 of Methylobacterium sp. WL12. Classification (NCBI taxonomy): domain Bacteria; kingdom Pseudomonadati; phylum Pseudomonadota; class Alphaproteobacteria; order Hyphomicrobiales; family Methylobacteriaceae; genus Methylobacterium; species Methylobacterium sp. WL12. The sequence continues at coordinate 11,346 of NZ_VRUW01000021.1, forward strand.
CTCGCGGGCGTCGAACAGCCCCTTCAGGAACGGCAGGTTCGGGTTGAGCCCGAACAGGCCGCCGAGCGGCAGCGCCGCGCCGTCGCCGGAAGCCGGCAGCGCGAGCGCGCCGCGCAAGCTCGCATAGGCCGGGTCGCCGAGGGCGGGCAGGAAGGCGAGCCCGTCGAGGGCGCCGCGCAGGATCACGAAGACGAAGCGCGGATCGCGGGTGGTGGCCGAAGCGATCCGCGGCATCAGGGCGGAAACCGCCAGCGTCGAGCCGGCGGCGAGCAGGCCGCGGCGGGTCGGAAGGTGGAGGCGCATCGACCTATCTCCGCTGGAATTCCGGGCTCATCAGGAGGAGGGCGAGGCCCTGCGCCCCGGTTTCGGCCCGGGCGATCTCGCGCCGGGTGGCCGCGGAGAGCAGCGGCCCGAACGCGTCCTCGGCGAGCGCGACCGGGTTGTCCGCGGGCGGCGCCCGCTCGCAGGCCTCGGCGGCCCAGTCGATCCGGGCCTTGAAGGCGTGCGGCGCGAGCCATTCGGCGGCGGCGTCCGGCCAGCCGCGCGGGCTCGGCGGCGCGAAGGTGCGCTGCCCGAAGGCGGCGAGCGCGCGCAGGGTGCGGCCGTCGCCCGCGCCGATGCCGGGCACGAGGCGGGCCGCGCTCAGCACGAACTCGTAGGGCGTCTTGAACTTGCGCGGCGCCGGGTCCCACGCCTCCGGCGTCGCGACGAGGGCGGCGGCCACCACGGCGAGGTCGCCGTCGCCCTCGCGGTAGGCGGTGGCGAGGCGCGCCACCGCGCCGTCCGGCGGGTCGTCGGCGATGAAGTGGGTCGCGAGCTTGCGGGCGAGGTGGTGGGCGGTCGCCGGGTGGCGCGCGAGCGCGTCCAGCACCGCGTCGCCCTGCTCCAGCCCGCCCGGTTCGTAGGTCCGGCCGAGGATCGTCGCCGGGCCCGGCTCGTGCCGGTTGGGACTGAACAGGAAGCGCCCGGCATCCGGCCGGTCGGCCCGCGGCGGCACCCAGCCGCGCCCGGTGAGGACCGCGGCCAGCGCCGTGACGTCGGCCTGGCCGTAGCCGCCGTCGACGCCCAGCGTGTGCAATTCCAGGGTCTCGCGGGCGAGGTTCTCGTTGAGGCCGAGGCCGCGGCGCGCGCCGGCCACCGAGCCCGGGCCGACGGAGCGCTGGTTGTCGAGGTAGATCAGCATCGCCGGGTGGCGCTGCACGGCCCGGAGCATGTCGGCGAAGCGCCCGAGCACGTGCGGGCGGATCGCCTCGCGCTCGAAGGCGCCGGCGAGCACGCGGACCGGCCCCTTGTCGGCCGAGACCGCGAAGTGGTTGGCGAAGAACAGCGCCAGCCGCTCGACGAAGCCGGCCTCCGTCGCCACGCCGTGCGCGAGCCGCGCCGCGACCTCGGTCCGCCCGATCGTTCGCCGGACCTGCCCGGGATCGACCGCCTGCGCCGCAGGCTCGGCCGCCGGATCGCGCTTCGCCCGGCGGGCCTGCGCGAGCTGCCTCGCCGCCGCATCGGAGGACAGGAGCGCAGGGTCGTCGATCAGGGCCGCGGCGGGCTGCGACAGCTGCGCGCGAAGCCATCCGCGGGGGTCGGCGGCGATGCGGGCGACCTCCCCCGGCCGCGCGCCGACTCCGAACCGGTTAAGCGCCAGGACGGCGTCCGTGGTCATCGCGTCGATCCTTCGATCCCCCCGCGGCGCACCGCACCGGCGGCTTGGCGAATCTGCTCGGCGAATCGGCCTGGCAAATCGGGTTGGAACGAACCTTGGCCTCGGCCTGTCGCGCAACGATCCCGGGCGGGCGGACTTTCGTGTCGAGCTGTCGCAGGCCGGAGCGCCGGATACATCTTGCGACGTTGTTTCCCGCGCCCGCGCGCGGGCCGCCGCTAGGATCGGCGGCGAAAGGCTCGACGACATGGACGCTGCCCACCTGCTGGTCGTGGACGACCACCGCGACATCCGCGATCCCTTGGCCGCCTACCTGCGCCGCCACGACCTGCGGGTGAGCGTGGCGGCCGACGCCGCGGCGGCGCGCACGATCCTCAACACCAGCGCCATCGACCTCGTCGTCCTCGACGTGATGATGCCCGGCGAGGACGGGCTCTCGCTCTGCCGCCACATCCGCGAGGTGCACGACACGCCGGTGATCCTGCTGACCGCGATGGCCGAGCAGACCGACCGGATCGTCGGTCTGGAGATCGGCGCGGACGACTACGTGACGAAGCCCTTCGACCCGCGGGAGCTGCTGGCACGGGTGAAGAACCTGCTGCGCCGCGCCGCCGCCCTGCCGCGGGAGCGGGCGGAGCCCGGCGCGCTTCGCCTCGCCTTCGACCGCTGGGTCCTCGACGGCGACCGGCGCGAGCTCGTCGGCGAGGGCGGCGAGGCGGTGGTGCTCAGCACCGCCGAGTTCCGCCTGCTCGCAGCGCTGGTGCGGCGCCCGCGGGTGGTGCTGTCGCGCGACCAGCTCCTCGACCTGACGAGCGGGCGCACGGCCCAGGCCTTCGATCGCAGCATCGACAACCAGGTCAGCCGGCTGCGGCGCAAGCTCGAGCGCGACCCGGCCCATCCCGAGCTGCTGAAGACGGTGTGGGGCGGCGGCTACGTCTTCGCCGCCGACGTGCGGGAGGTCCGGTGATCCGCCTGGTGCCGCGCGCGCTGGTCTGGCGGCTGGCGCTGCTGCTCGTGCTGGCGGTGGTGGCGGCGCAGGCCGCCGCCTTCGCGATGTTCGCGAGCGAGGCGACCCGCGTCGGGCGGGCCGCGGGACGCACCCAGGTGATCGACCGCATCGCCATCCTCGTGCGACTGCTCGACACGGTGCCGGCGGACGCGGTGCCGGGCACCATCGCGGCCTTCAACTCGCCGCGCCATCACTTCTCGATCGGCCAGGCCAGCCTCGTCCCCGACGGGGCGATGGACGCCGACGAGGCGCGGCTGGCGCACGGCCTCGACCGCAGGCTCCAGGCGGATGCGAGCGAGGCGCGGCTCCTCTTGGTGAAGCGCGACTTGGTCAAACACGACGCGGTCAAACACGACTCGGTCGAGCGCGACGTCGCGGACGCCCCCGGCGCCGAGGAGCGCCGGGCCAAACCGGAGGCGCTCCAGGTCTCGGTGCACCTCGCCGACGGGCGCTGGCTCAACGGCGAGGCGCCGGTCGCGCTGCCGACGCCGCCCTGGATGCGGATCGGCCTGTTCCAGATCGCCGCCAGCGTCGTCGCCGTGCTCGTCGCCGTCGGCCTCGGGCTGCGCGGGGTGGTCGGGCCGGTGACCGCCCTGGCGCAGGCCGCCGAGGAGGCCGGGCGCGGCACCCTGGTCGCGCCCCTGCCGGAGCCGGGGCCGGCGGAGCTAAAGACGATGACGATCGCCTTCAACCGGATGCAGGCGCGGCTCCGGGCCTACGTCGACGACCGCACGCGGATGCTGGCCGCCGTGAGCCACGACCTGCGTACGCCCATCGCCTCGCTGTGGCTGCGCGCGGAGATGGTGGAGGACGAGGCGTTGCGCGCCGGCATGGTGCGCACGCTGGGCGACATGAAGCGGATGGTGGAGGCGACCCTGTCGTTTGCCCGCGACGACGCCGCCTCGCAGGCGAGCGGACCCCTCGACCTCACTGAGCTTGCCCGCACCCTGGTCTCGGACCACGTGGCGCTCGGCCGCGACGTCACCCTGTCGGCGCCCGAAACCCTGCCCTTCGCAGGGAGGCCCGACGCCCTGCGGCGGGCGCTGGACAACCTCGTCGAGAACGCGGTTCGCTATGGGGCGCGCGCCCGCATTGCCCTCGACCGCGACGGGGCGGAGGTGCGCATCCGGGTCGAGGATGACGGGCCGGGCATCCCCGCGGACCGGGTCGAGGCGATGTTCGAGCCCTTCGCCCGCCTCGACGACTCGCGCAACGACGAGACCGGCGGCACCGGGCTCGGGCTGGCCATCGCGCGCTCGGCGATCCGCGCGCATGGCGGCGAGATCCGGCTCGCGACCCTGCCGCAGGGGGGCCTGCGCGCGGAAATCGTCCTGCCGGGCGCGGAGGGCTAAGGTTGGGAGCGGTCAGCCGGCCTCGGGCGTCGCGCGCATAAAACCGAAGTCGCAGCCCTCGTCGGCCTGCTCGACCGTCTCGTAGAGCAGGCGGCTGTATCCGCGGGCGGCCCAGGCCGGGCGCTCGGCCGGCCCGGCCTCCGACCGGCGGCGCTCCAGCTCGGCCGGATCGACCAGGAGGTCGATCCGCCGGCCCGCCGTGTCGAGGCGGATGCGGTCGCCGGTGCGCACGAGGCCGAGCGGGCCGCCGTCGGCCGATTCCGGCGTGACGTGCAGCACGATCGTGCCGAAGGCGGTGCCGCTCATCCGCGCGTCGGAGATGCGGACCATGTCCTTCACCCCGGTCGCCAGGATCTTCTTCGGGATCGGCAGGTAGCCGGCCTCCGGCATGCCGGGCGCTCCCTTGGGGCCGGCGTTCTGCAGCACGAGCACGTCGTCAGGGCCGACGTCGAGGTCGGGGTCGTCGATCCGTGCGGTCATGTCGGGGATCGAGGCGAACACCACCGCCCGGCCCTCGTGCTGGAGCAGCGCCGGGCTCGCGGCGCTGTGCTTGATCACGGCGCCGCGCGGCGCGAGGTTTCCGCGCAGCACCGCCATCGCGCCCAGCGGCTTGATCGGGTTGTCGCGCGGCCGGATCACGTCCTGGCCCGGCACGTCCTCGTCCGCCGCGACCACGTCGCGGAGCGTCCCGCCGGCCACCGTCCCGGCGTCGAGGTCGATCAGGTCGCCGAGCTGCGCCATCAGCTTCGGGACGCCGCCGGCATGATGGAAATGCTCCATGTAGTGCTCGCCGGACGGCTTCAGGTCGACGAGCACCGGCACCGCGCGGCCGAGCCGGTCGAAGGCGTCGAGGTCGATTCGGTGCGGCGTGCGGTTGGCGATGGCGGTGAGGTGGATCAGCCCGTTGGTCGAGCCGCCGATCGCCTGGAGCACCACCTGCGCGTTGCGGAACGCTTCCGGCGTCAGCAGCGCGCTCGGGCGCGGACCGCCCGAGACCGCCATCTCGGCGGCGCGCCGGCCGCTGGCCTCGGCGAGGCGGATGCGCTCGGCATGGGGCGCGGGGATCGTCGCCGACATCGGCAGCGACAGGCCCAAGGTCTCGGTGATGCAGGCCATGGTGCTGGCCGTGCCCATCACCATGCAGGTGCCGACGGACGGCGCGAGCCGGCCCTCGACGGCGGCGATCTCGGCCGCGTCGAGCTGGCCGGCGCGGTGCGCGCTCCAGAGCCGGCGGCAATCGGTGCAGGCGCCGAGCACCTCGCCCTTGTGGTGGCCGACGACCATCGGCCCGGTGGGGATCACCACCGTCGGCAGGTCGGCGCTCGCCGCCGCCATGATCTGGGCCGGCAGGGTCTTGTCGCAGCCGCCGATCACGATCACCGCGTCCATCGGCTGGGCGCGGATCATCTCCTCGGTCTCCATCGCCATCAGGTTGCGCAGGAACATCGAGGTCGGGTGCGCGAAGCTCTCGTGAATCGAGATGGTGGGGAACACCATCGGCATCGCGCCGGCCAGCATCACCCCGCGCTTGGCCGCCTCGATCAGCGCCGGCACGTTGCCGTGGCACGGGTTGAAGTCGCTGGCCGTGTCGGTGATGCCGACGATCGACCGGTCGAGGGCGTCGTCGGAATAGCCCGCCGCCTTGATGAAGGCCTTGCGCAGGAACAGCGAGAACCCGGCATCGCCGTAGCTGGTGAGACCCTTCCGCAGGCCCTTGCTCATCGTCTGCTCCTTCGATCCGGACAAGCGCGCGCCCTATCGCGAACGGGCCACCGTATTCGCACGTTTCGCCATGGCGTCGGACGACGCGCGGGTTCCCCCTCTCCCCGCGGGCGGGGAGAGGCCCGCACGGACCTCTTCGTCCGTGCGGGAAGCGAAGGCAACGCCGAAGCGAGGGTGAGGGGGTGCGAACGGATGTGGTTCCTCCGTGGCAGCCCCCTCACCCTCGGCTGCCGCCTCGCTTCGCCGACGACGAGGTCGGAAAAGCCCTCTCTCCCACCGAAGTCGGGCCTGCCCGATTTCGGCAGGTAGGTTCGGATCTCGGGCAAGCCCGAGATCCATGCGGGGCGAGGGGATGCGCGCAAAGCGAACCGCCAGTACCGGCATGCGCGAATCCTGTCGCCCCGCGCACCGTCACGGCCCCCGAGCGCACTTCGGACCCAGGCCGCCGGCGATCGCCCTCAACGCTCCAGCGCGGCCGGGTTCACGAGGTTCCGCGGGCGCTCGCCCGCCAGGATGCGCAGCATCTCCTCGGCGGCGCCCAGGCCCATGGCGCGCAGGCTCGTGGCGGTGGTGCCGGCCACGTGCGGCGTCAGCAGCAGGTTCGGGCAGGCGTGGAGCGGGTGGTCGGGCGCCAGCGGCTGCTGCTCGAACACGTCGAGCGCCGCGCCGCCGAGCCGGCCCGCGTTCAGGGCCGCCGCCACCGCGTCGGTGACGACGATCGGCCCGCGGGCGACGTTGATCAGCACCGCGCCCGGGCGCATCCGCCCGATCAGCGCCGCGTCGACCAGCCCCCGCGTCGCGTCCGTCAGGGGGCAGGCGATCACCACCGCGTCGCTCTCCGAGAACAGCGTCGCGACGTCCACCGGCTCGACGAGGCCGCCATGGTCCGAGGCGGTCCGCGACGAACCGAGCACACGCAGGCCGAAGCCGTGGCGGGCGATCCCGGCGACGCGGCGGCCGATCTCGCCCATCCCGAGGATGCCGAGGGTGGAGCCGCCGACCTCGGCGAGGTCGTTGGCGCGGGTCTTGGCCGCGAGCCACCCGTCACGACGCAGGCCGGCATCGAGGTCGGCGAGCCGCCGCCGCAGGGCGAACAGGGCGGAGAAGACGTACTCGGCCACCGCGCCGGTGTTGCTGCCGGGCAGGTTCGCCACGGGAATCCCGCGGGCGGTGGCGGCCTCCAGCGGCACGAAGTCCAGCCCGACCCCGTGGCGGACGATGCCGCGGAGGTTCGGGGCGTGGTCGAGGATGTCGTCGGGCAGCTGCGCGCGCACGATCATCCCGGCGGTGTCGGGGGCGAGCGCCCGCAGCGTCGCCGCGGCGGTGTCGGGGGCGACGACGACGCGGGCATGGGGCGCCAGCATCGCGACCGCGTCGTCGTGGATCGGGTTGGTCAGGAGGACGAGGGGCAAGGGGGCGATGGACGGAGGGGTCAAGGAAGCGCCTTTCTCACCGGGTGCGAACGCGCCGTATGCGGACCTCAGCCGGTGAAGCGCGCCAGCGTCACCGCCGTGTCGCCGTAAGTCCGCCGTTCGAGCTCGGAGAACCCCGCGGGCAGGGCGACGACGGCGCTGGCGACCTCCTCGACCACCACCAGGGCGTCCTGCGTCAGCCAGCAGCCCTCGGCGGCCGCGGTGAGCGCCGCCGGCGCGAGGTCGCGGCCGTAGGGCGGATCGCAGAACACCAGGGAGAAGCGCCCAGTGGTGCCGGAGGGGCCGAGCTTGGTCGCGTCGCGCCGAAACAGCCGGGTGCGCCCTTCGGCGCCGAACTGCTCGATGTTCTCACGGATCACGCCGCGCGCCTCAGCCCCCTCGTCGACCAGGAGCGCGTAGGCCGCGCCGCGCGACAACGCCTCGAAGCTCAGGGCGCCGGTGCCGGCGAACAGGTCGAGGATGCGGGCGCCCGGCACCGCGTCGTCGTAGGCGTGGGCCAGCACGTTGAACAGGGCCTCGCGCAGGCGGTCCGTGGTCGGGCGGATCGCGTCGGAGCGCGGGGTGGCGAGGCGCCGGCCGCGCCAATCCCCGCCGACGATCCTCACCGCCCGCCGCGGCCGGGCGGACGACCGCCACCGGGCCGGCCGCCGAACCCGCCGGATGGCTTCCCGCCGAACCCTCCGGGCTTGCCCCCGAACCCGCCGGGCTTGCCGCCTGCCGGACGACCGGCCCCGCCGCCGGGCCGGCCCTGGCCGCCCTTGAAGCCGCCTTCGCTGCGCGGCTTGAAGCTGCCCTCGACGCGGCCCTTGTAGCCGGTCTCGCGCTCACCGCCGGGCTTGCCCCCGAACCCGCCGGATGGCTTGCCGCCGAACCCACCGGAATTGCCCTCGAAGCTTCTCGGCTGGCCGGCCGGCTTCTTGCCCTGGTAGCCGCGTCCCTCCGGGCGGGCGCCCTCGGTGCGGCCGCCGTCGCGGCGCTCGCCCTGGTAGCCGCGGGCCTCGCGCGGACGCTCGTTCGCATCCTGCCCGCGGAACCCCGTGCCGCGGTCGCTGCGCGGGGGGCCGCGGTCGGCGCCCTCGTTGAAGCGCGGCGTGTAGGGCCGGTCCGGGCGGGCGCCCGCGTCGCGGTCGTCCCGGCGGCGCTGCGGCTTGGCGCCGTTCTCGTCGCGGGCGTAGCGGCGCTGCGGCGCCGCCTCCTCGGCAGGCGCAGGGCTCGCCGACAGGCGCTCGACCAGCACGCGCCGGTCGCCGGTGTTGATCGCGCCGACGCGCTCGCGCCCGCGGCTCTCCGCGGCGGCGGCCCGCTCGGCCTTCGGGTCGGCGCCGCGGCGCGGCACCTTGGAGGGCCGGAAGCCCTCCGGGTTGTCGGATTCGTCGGCCCGCCAGACCGAACGGCGCGGGCCCGCGCCCATGCCGCCGGTCGGCACGCGGGCCGGCGTCGCCGGACGCATGGGACGCGCGCCGCCGGAGGGCGCACGGCCGCGGGGGGCCTCGTCCCGGCGCGGCCGCTCGGCCTGCGCCTCCTTCTTCGGCGCGCCGAAGGGTGCGATCGGCTCGCGCACCGGGCTCTCGAAGTCGACGCCGGCCTGCGCGGACAGGCCCTTGCCGAGCTGCTCCTTGAGCACCTTGGTCTTGATCTCCTCGGTCAGCCCGACCTCGAGGTCGCCGAGCTGGAACGGCCCGAACGACAGCCGGATCAACCGGTTCACCGAGAGGCCGAGATGCTCGAGGATGCGCTTGACCTCGCGGTTCTTGCCTTCGCGCAGGCCGAGCGTCAGCCAGACGTTGTCGCCGGTGGCGCGGTCGAGGGTCGCCTCGACCGGCCCGTATTCCATCCCGTCGATGGTCACGCCCTTGCGGAGCTGGTCGAGCTCCATCTGGGTGATGTCGCCGAAGGCGCGGACGCGGTAGCGGCGCAGCCAACCGGTGTCGGGGTGGGCGATCACCTTGGCGAGGCCGCCGTCGTTGGTGAGCAGCAGCAGGCCTTCGGTGTTGATGTCGAGGCGGCCGATCGCGACGACGCGCGGCATCTCCTCGGGCATCACCTCGAACACGGTCTGGCGGCCTTCCGGGTCGCGAGCCGTGGTGACGAGGCCCCGCGGCTTGTGGAAGATCCACAACCGGGTGCGCTCGCGGGTCGGCAGCGGCTCGCCGTCGACGGTGATGGCGTCGGCATCGGTGACGTTGATCGCCGGCGTGTCGAGGACGCGGCCGTTCAGGGTGATGCGGCCTTCGGCGATCATCGCCTCGACGTCGCGGCGCGAGGCGATGCCGGCCCGCGCGATCGCCTTGGCGATGCGCTCGCCCTCGTAGGTCTCGGGCGCGGCAGGTTCTGCCTTCGCGGCGGTCTCGGCCTTCGGAGCGGCCTCGACGGCGACCGTCTCCGGAGCGTCGTCGAAGTCCGCGTCCGCATGGGTTTCGACGGGAGCCGAATCGACGGGAGACATGGCGGCGGGGGCCAGGTCGATGGGAGCCGAATCGACAGGAGCCAAGTCGGCGGGGGCCGCGTCGACCGAGGCTGGGTCGAGGGAGGCCGGATCGGCCGGCGCCGGCACGGCCGCAGCCGGGCGGCGACGCAATGGGGCGTCGCCGCCGCGCTCCTTCGGGGCCTTGGCGGCCTTCGTCGGCGCCTTGGCCGTATCCTTCGTCGCGTCCTTCGTCGCGTCCTTGGCCGGACGCTCGTTGGCGTGGCGGTCCTTCGGCCGGGCGCGGGCCACGCGCTCGCGCGGCGCCTCGTCGTCGGCGGAGCGGACGTTGGCGTCGGTGGCCGGGCTCCAAGGCTCCGGTGACGAAGCCGCCGGGCTCGAAGCCGCCGGGCTCGAAGCCTCTTGGCTCGAAGGCTCTTGGCTCGAAGGCTCGTGCGAGGCGGGTTCCTGCTGCGAGGCCTTGTCCCGCGCGGCGGCCGTGCGGCGTGCGGGCCGTGCCTTCGCCGGAGTCTCGGGGGCCTGCGTGGTGTCGGTCCCGCGAACGGGCTCGTCCGCGGAGGGGGTGGTCGGATTGTCGCTCATCGCCAAGCCCATAACAGAGCCGGCTCCGCCACGCGAGACGGATCGTCACCAGGGCACGGCGATCACTTGAAGCCGCGTTCGGCGGCTTCAGGGCGCGAAGAGCGCCCCGCGGAGCGAAAGCCTGAGCCCGCGGAGGCGGGCACCGGCGATTGAGGCCGAAGACAATCAGGGCCAGCGCTGTCGAGCGATGGCCTTGTCGCTCAGGGGCGGCCCGCGAGGAGGCCGAGCCCGAAGCCGACGAAGATCGCGCCGGTGGCGCGGTCGAACAGGCGCCGGAGGGCGGGCCGGGCGAGATGGCGCGCGAGGTGCCGGCCGCCGAGCGCGTAGGTCGCGTACCAGAAGCCTTCCGCGGCGGCGAAGGTCGCGACCAGGATCGCGAGCTGCAGCCCCTGGTCGACGGTGGGATCGATGAATTGCGGCAGGAACGCCGCCGCGAACAGCAGCAGCTTCGGGTTGCTCACGCCGATCAGGAAGCCGCCCCGGAACAGGCGGGCGGCCGACGGCGCCACCGGGTCCGCGCCGACCTCGACCGCGCCGCCGGCTCCGCGCCAGGCCTGGATCCCCAGGAGGATCAGGTATGCGACGCCGGCATAGCGTAGCCACGCGAACAGGTTCGGCGAGGCGGCCAGCACCGCCCCGAGCCCCGTCGCCGAGGCGCAGAGCACCAGCACCACGGCCGAGAGGCACCCGGCCATGGCGAACAGGCTGGCACCGAACCCGAAGCGGAGGCTGCGCGTCATCACGTGCAGCATGTTCGGGCCGGGCGTGCCGGACAGCAGGAAGACGGCGCCGAGGAAGAGCGCCCAGGTGTGGGGATTCATGGGTAGGGGGCCATTGGGGACGATCGCGGTGGCGCGGCCGCGATCCTAAGGCTTGGCGCAGCGCAACGCACCCCCGAACGCGAAAGGGGCGGTCCTTGTCAGACCACCCCTCTCACGACGCAGAACAAATCCGGCCCGTCAGAGCCTCGGCGCACGCCCGCGCATCACGCCGAACACGGCGGAGATCAGGAACAGGGCGATGGCCACAAAGAACACGATCTTGGCCGCCGCCATCGCCGTCCCGGCGATGCCGCCGAAACCGAGGAGCGCCGCGACCAACGCGACCACGAGAAAGGTGATGGCCCAACCGATCATGCAGACCTCCTCAAAACGAATTCTTCAATGCAGGGCTGATGGGGCCCCGACACGGACCCGATCTCCGGGTCCGGGTCGGGACAATTGCATCCGCGGCTCGCTTACTTCTGTCGCTTACTTGCCGACGGCAGACTTCACGTCGCCCTTGACGCCTTCGGCCTTGCCCTTGGCCTCCTGCGCAACGCCGTCGGCCTTCAGGTTCGCGTTGTCGGTCGCGTTGCCGATGCCCTGCTTGGCCTTGCCGATCGCCTCGTTGGCCGCGCCCTTGATCTTGTCGGTGGTGCTGCTCATCGCCGGCTCCTCGTCCTGAATGCGGCCTTGCCGCGCTAGGGGAGAAACGGCGGAAGGCGGATTAATGTTCCGCCGATTAACATTGACCTGTGTAGGGGCGGCGGCGCGCTTCCCGGCGGCGGCGGCGACCGCTAGGAACGTCGTCGTGCCCGACTCGATCCCTCCCGCGAAAACGCGCCTCGCCGCGAACACGACGTCGCTCGCCGGCCGGCCGGGCGAGACGCCGTTCGACCTCGCCTTCGCGGCGGCGCGCCGTGCTGCGGAGGCCGGCGAGGTGCCGGTCGGCGCGGTGGTCGTGCGCGACGACGTGGTGCTCGCGGTGGCGCACAACCGGCCCCGCGCGCTGCGCGATCCGACGGCGCATGCCGAGATCCTGGCCATCCGCGCCGCCTGCGCCGCGCTGGGCGACGAAAGGCTGTCGGGCTGCGACCTCTACGTCACCCTGGAGCCGTGCCCGATGTGCGCGGGCGCGATCGGCTTCGCGCGGATCCGGCGGCTCTATTACGGGGCGGCCGACCCCAAGGGCGGCGGTGTCGAGAACGGTGCGCGCGTGTTCAACCAGCCGACCTGCCACCACGCGCCGGACGTGTATGGCGGCTTTCGCGAGGACGAGGCGGCGCGGATGCTGCGCGACTTCTTCCGCGCGCGGCGCGACTGATCCATTGCGTGGCGCGAACCGCCGCGCGCGCCCGACGTTGCCGGCTCGCACAGCCCGGAGGCCGCATCCATGACGCCGACCTATCATCGCGCCCTGATCGTCGGAGCCGGCTCGGGCTTGAGCGCGGCGCTCGCCCGGCAACTCGCCGCCGACGGGCTGCGGGTCGGCCTGGCGGCGCGCAACGTCGAAAAACTCGACGCGCTGGCCCGCGAGACCGGTGCGTCGGTCCACGCCTGCGACGCGAGTCGGCCGGCCGAGGTCGAGGCACTGTTCGCCGCGATCGAGCCGGCGCTCGGCGGAGCGCCGGACGTGGTGGTCTACAACGCCAGCGGACGCGTGCGCGGCGGCATCGCCGAGCTCGATCCGGAAGCCGTCGCGCAGGCGCTCGCGGTCTCGGCCTTCGGCGGCTTCCTGGTGGCGCAGGCCGCCGCCAAGCGGATGCTGCCCGCCCGCCACGGCGCCATCCTGCTCACCGGGGCCTCGGCGAGCGTGAAGGGATTCGCCGGCTCCTCGGCCTTCGCGATGGGCAAATTCGCCCTGCGCGGCCTGGCCCAGAGCCTCGCGCGCGAATTGCAGCCGCAGGGCATCCACGTCGCGCACTTCGTCATCGATGGCGCGATCCGGAATCCGGCCCGCGCGCCCGAGGCGCCGGACGCGCCCGACAGCCACCTCGACCCGGAGGCCATCGCCCGCAGCTACCGCGACGTGCTGCGCCAGGACCGCAGCGCCTGGACCCAGGAGCTGGAGCTGCGCCCCTGGGTCGAGCGGTACTGAGAGGCGATGGGTTTTGAGGGGGTGGCTCCGCGCGGACCGGTGATCAGGCCGGGTCGGGCCGGGCGGCGATCGCCTCGATCTCGACGAGGTAGCCGTGATGCAGGCCCGGCACCGGCACCACCGCGCGGGCGGGGCGGGCCTCGCCGAACGCCTCGGCATAGATCCGGTCGAAGGCCGGCCAGTTCTCGACTCCGACGAGGTAGGCGGTGACCTTGAGCACGCGCTCCGGCCCGCATCCGGCCTCGCCGAGGATGGCGAGCACGTTGGCGAGCGCCTGCCGCGCCTGCTCCTCGAACGGGCGATCGAAGGTGTGGCTGCCGTCGGGGCGAGGCCCGAGCTGGCCCGAGACGAAGACGAGGTCGCGCCACGCGGTGGCTTGCACGTAATGGCCGGCGGGCTCCGGTACGGCCTTCGTCGCGATGCGCTCGATCGGATGCGTCTTGGCGATTGGATGCGTCATGGAAAAGGTCACCAGCCGGCGATGCGGGGCCACGTGGCCGAGACGCGCCCGGACGCGTCGAGCACGTGGTAGCAGGCGTGCTGCGCCGCCGTGGCGCAGGCATGGTTGGGCAGGATGCGCAGGCGCGCGCCCAAGGCAAGCTCCGGCAGCGCCGCCCTCGACCCGGGGCGGAGGGAGACGATGCCGTGCTCCTGGTTGGCGTCGCGCACGATCAGGTCCGGGTAGGGGCGCCCCGCGGGATCGCAGACGATGCCGTAGCCCTGGTCCACGACCTGGCGCGCGGTGCCGCGGTCGCGCGACAGGGCCATCCATCCGGCATCCACGATGATCCAACCCTTGGCCGCCTGGTGGCCGATCACGGTGGCGAGCACCGACAGGGCGATGTCGTCGGCGCCGCAACTGCCGACGCCCGCCTGGAACAGGTCGCCGAACATGAACACGCCGGCCCGCACCTCGGTGACGCCGTCGAGATCCCCGGCGAACCGCGCGGTCGGCGTCGAGCCGACGCTGACCACGGGGCAGGGGAGGCCGGCCGCGCGCAGGTGCCCGGCCGCCGCGACGGCCGCCGCGCGCTCGGCCTCGGCCGCCGCCGCGATTCGCTCGGGGTCGTCGAGGCCGTAGCTGTCGCCGGCATGCAGCAGCACCCCGCGCAGCTCGGCGCCGCCGTCGACGAGGATGCGGCCGATGGCGACGAGCGTGCCGGCGTCGTCCGGGGCGACGCCGGAGCGGTGCCCGTCGGCGTCGACCTCGATGAGGCAGGGCAGGGAGGCGCAGGAGGGGGCGCAGGAGGGATCGCGGTTGGCCGCCACCCAGGCCGCGACGGCCTCGGCCTGCGCGACGCTGTCGAGGATGATCGCGAGGTCGGCCCCGAATTGCCGGCGGATGCCGCCGACCCGGTCGAGCTTCTGCGGCGCGATGCCGACGCCGTAGGTCAGGTCGGTGACGCCGCCCTCGGCGAAGTAGGCGGCCTCGCGGAGCGTCGAGACCATGGCCGGACCGTGCGGGCCGGTCATCGCGCGCCGCGCGACGGCGAGCGACTTCGGGGTCTTGAGGTGAGGCCGGAACGCGACGCCGAGGCCGGAAAGCCGCTCGCGCATCCGCGCGACGTTGGCGGTCAGGCGCGCCTCGTCGAGGAGCAGGCAGGGGGTGTCGAGGGCGGCGAGCGAATCCGCGGCGACGTCGGCGACGGCCATCGCACTCTCCCTTTCCGGTTGCATCGAGCGCCTTCTAGGCAGAGGCCGGGCGCGGGGCTAGGTCTACGCGAAGACGGCGCCCATGAACGCGGCCGAAGTTCGGAGAAACGCCATGACCGACGCGAACGCCGTCATCCTCCGCGACTTCGGCGGCCCCGAGGCGATGCGGCTCGAGCCGGTCCAGGTGCCGCCGCCGGGGCCGGGCAGCGTGCTGCTGCGCCAGACCGCGATCGGCTTCAACTTCATCGACGTCTACCAGCGCAAGGGCGCCTACCCGCTGCCGCTGCCGACCGGGCTCGGCCACGAGGCCGCCGGGCGGATCGAGGCGCTGGGCGAGGGCGTCGCGGGCTTCCGGGTCGGCGACCGGGTCGCGACCATGAACGCCGGCCTCGGCGCCTACGCCGACCGGCGGATCGTGCCGGCCGACAAGCTGGTGGCCATCCCCGACGCCGTCTCGGACGATGACGCCGCCGCCCTGCTGTTCAAGGGGATGACCGCGCAGTACCTGCTCCGGCGCACCCACGCGGTGCAGCCGGGCGAGATGGTGCTGGTCCACGCAGCCGCCGGCGGCGTCGGGCAAATCCTGTGCCGCTGGGCGAAGGCGCTCGGCGCCGTCGTCGTCGGCACCGCCGGCTCGGCGGAGAAGTGCGCGGTGGCGCGCGAGGCCGGCTGCGACGTGGCGATCGACTATTCGCAAGCGGGCTGGCCCGAGGCTTTGCTCGCTGCCACCGGCGGGCGCAAGGCGCGGGTCGTCTACGATTCGGTCGGCCGCGACACCTTCCTGCACTCCCTCGACCTCGCCGCGCCCTTCGGCCTCGTGGTACTCTACGGCGCCGCCTCCGGCCCGGCGCCGGCGATCGAGCCGGAACTCCTGAACAAGAAGGGCTGCCTGTTCCTCACCCGCCCCTCGGTCTTCCCGCACAACGCCGACGCCACGACCCTGCGGGCCAACGCCGCCGAAGTTTTTGCCGCCATCGCCTCCGGGGCGATCGTCTCGCGCATCGGGGCGCGGTTCCCCTTGGCGGACGTCGCCGAGGCGCATCGCGCGGCGGAGGCGCGGGCGACGACGGGGGCGATCCTGCTGGTCCCGTGAGACGCTTCAGGTCGCCCGCACCACGACCTCGACGAGGTTCGGCCCGCCCGAGGCGATCCCGGCCTCGATCGCCGCCGCGATGTCGCCCGCCCGGGTCACGCGCCGCGCCGGCACCCCCATCGAGGCGGCGAGCGCCGGGAAGTCGATCCGCGGGTCGGTGAGGTCCATGGCGATGAAGCGGTTGGCGCGTGCCGAGGCGTAGTGCGTCTGCGACTTCATGTAGTTCTTCAGGATGTTGTACTCGGCATTGTTGATGACGACGAACGTCACCGGCAAATTCTCGTGCGCGGCGGTCCACAGGGCCTGGGGCGAGTACATCGCCGCCCCGTCGCCGACGACGCAGACCACCGGCGCGCGGTCGAGGCCGAGCGAGGTGCCGACCGAGGCCGGCATGCCCCAGCCGAGCACGCCGCCGCGCATCGAGGCGTATTGGTGCGTCCGCTCGCTGTGCAGGAAGGTGCGCAGGTGCGCCATCGTCGCCGGCGCCTCGTCGACGATGGCGGTGTCGGCCCCCACCGCGCGGGCGATCTCGCGGGCCGCCACCAGCGGCGCGATCACCGGGTCGGCGAAGGCGGCGTCGGCCGCTTCCATCAGTCTTTCGCGCCGGACGGCGTAGTTCCGGGCGGCCGCGACCCGCAGGGCGGCGTAGGCGTCGGCGCGGCCAGCGAGGCGCGGCTTCAGCAGCGGCAGCAGCGCGTCGAGGGAGGCACGGACGTCGCCGACCATCGACAGCGTGGTCTCGTAGGTGCGCCCGAGGTCGCGCACGTCCGCCGAGAGTTGGAACACCTGCGTTCCGGCCGGCACCGCCGAGCCCTCGGTATAGAGCACGGTGATCAGCGACTTGCCGCCGAGGGCGAACACAGCGTCGTAGGCGCCGAGGATCTTCGCGATCTCGGTCGCCTTGGTCGGCAGGCTCCCGGCCCAGAGCGGGTGGGCGGTGGGGAAGGGGATGTGGGCCGGCCAGGACGAGCCGTAGACCGGCGCGCCGAGGAGGTCGGCGAGCGCCACGGCCTGGCTGGACGCGTCGCTGGCGTCGATCTCGTCCCCGGCGATGAGGGCGAGGCGCCCCGGCGCCACCGCGGCGAGATGGTCGGCCAGCCGGTCCAGCGAGCCCGCCACGGCGCAGCGGTCGATGGTCGAGACGCCGCCGGCAGGCGCCTGGGTCATCGCCTCCATCACGTCCATCGGCAGCGACAGGAAAACCGGGCCGGAGGGGGCGGCCGAGCAATCGTGGAAGGCGCGCCGCAGCAGGGTCGGCAGCTGGTCGGCGTTCGTCACTTCGCGCGCCCACTTCACGGCGGGGGTGGCGAGGCTGACGAGGTCGCCGAACAGCAGCGGGTCGGTGATCGCGTGCCGCGAATCCTGCTGGCCGGCCGTCACCACCAGCGGCGTGCCGGAGACGTGGGCGTTGATCAGGTTGCCGAAGCCGTGGCCGAGGCCGCCGGCGGTGTGGAGGTTGAGGAAGGCGGGCCGGCGCGCGGCGTGCGCGTAGCCGTCGGCCATCGCCACCGCGCTCGCCTCCTGCAACGCCAGCACGTAGGCGATGTCGGGGGTGTCGGTGAGCGCATCGATCAGCGGCAACTCGGTGGTGCCGGGATTGCCGAAGATGTAGCGCACGCCCTCGGAGCGCAGCACCTCGAGCAGCACCATCGCCCCGCGGCGGCTGCCCAGAGACTCCACATTGGTGATCGCCATCGCCGTCCCCTCCGTCGCGCCACCGAGGCTACGCCAACGGCGGGACGGGGCAACCGCGCGGCGCGCGTCGGACGGCCGAGTCCGCGTTATACCAGACCTTGATGAGCCCGACTCATCGAGGTCTGGCCCCAGCGACTGCGGGGCGGCGGCAATCCGCCGGACCTCATGGGTCCTGACCCATGAGACTTAGTATTACACGGCCGAGTTCGCGTCACACGGCCAAGCCCGCTTCAAACGGCCAAGCCCGCTTCACACCGCCAAGTGGGCCACGACCACCGAGGCTGCGCGCATCGCCCCGCGCGAGGCGTCGGTCGCGTAGCGGATCGCGTGGCGCGCGACGCGGTTGCGCACCCGGCGGGCCGCCCAGGGCAGGGTCGTCTCGGTGGCCAGCGCGCGGGCGTAGAGGCTGGATTCCAGGCTCGCGGCGTCGCAGGCGACCTTGACCGGGTCGGCATAGAACGCGGCGACCTTGTCGGCGCCCATCCCCGGCGTCGCGAGCCAGCCCGGCAGGTGCGCCTCGGCGAGCTGGCGCACGTCGGTCAGCACCTTGCCGATCCCGGTGCCGGGAATCGGGCAGGCGGTCTGGAACGCGTCGCCGACGAGGACGAGCCCGTCGCGCACGTGGCCTTCGGCCCGCATCAGGTCGATCGGGCGAACCTCGACCGCGCCCGCGATCGCGAGGTCCAGGCAATGGGCGGCGAGCCCCGGCATCAGCGTGCGCAGGGCGCCCTCCGGGTCGGCGCGGAGCGCCTTCGTCCAGGGGGCGTTCGGCTGGTGGTAGCAGAACAGGTTCGCCCGCATGGTCTCGCCGAGGGGGAACAGCGTGAGGTAGGCGTCGCCGCCGCCGAAGCGCTCGGAGAAGTAGGTCATCGCCGGGAACGGGAAGGCGGAACGCGGCGCGGCCATGTCGAAGCCCGCAGCCAGGGAGTGTCGCTCGCCGATCACGCGCCGTGAGATCCCGGCCTTGCGGCGCAGCACGTCGCCGAGGCCGGTGGCCAGCACGACGAGCCGGCCTTCGAACCGGCGCCCGTCGGCGAGTGTGACAACCTGCCGGTCCGGGCCGAGGTCGAGGTCGGCGACCCGGCCGACGGTGAGCAGCCCGGCGGGCAGGGCGGCGCGCAGGGCGTTGATCAGGTCGGGATAGGCAGCGCCGTATTCGGTGGTCCGCTCCCAGTGGGCGAGGCGGCCGAAGCGGACGACCCGGACGGAATCGGTCCGGGTCGTGCAGCCGCGGGTGGCGTCGCCGAAGCCGAGCGCCTCGAACAGCGTCATCTGCGCCGAGCCGTACTTCTCCGCACGGAAATCGTGCGGGTGGACGGTGTGGGCGTCGATCAGCGCCACGCTGCGGCCCTGGCTGGCGAGGCGGCCGGCGAGGCAGGTTCCGGCCAGGCCGGCGCCGATCACCACGACGTCGAAGCAGTCTGTTTGAGCAGGCATCATCGAAGACATCCGTCCGGCAGCCAGCGTCTTCGCGACGCCCGCACGGTAGAGATGGCAGACTCCATCCCGAAAAAAGGTCTTTGCGTAGTCCTCCACGATCAACGAAACGTGCACGGTCTGAAAAATTCGGAAACATTCTACCCTAGGTAGAATGTATTCATTATCTCAAACAATGAGAGCTTGTGACTTACGCTCGGTTCTCACCACCATCGCGCAAGTGCCTGACGAAGTCCTGCGCGAAGGCCGGAAGTCCCTCGAAGCTGCGGAGGCACAGGGTCAAGGCGCGGGTCGCCCAGGGCTCGACCAGCGGCACGACGGCGATGTCGAGGCCGCGCGCCACCCGCCGGGCCATGCTCTCGGGCACGATGCCGACCCCGACGCGGGCTTCGACGAGGCGGCAGACGGCGTCGAAGCCCCGCAGCTGCACCCGCAGGCGCATCGGGCGCCCGACGCGGGCCGCCTTGTCGGCGAGGAAGCGCGTGAGCGCGCTCGCCCGGTCGAGGCCGACGAGGTCGTGCGCCAGGACCTCGCCGAAGGAGACGGTCTCGCGCTCGGCCAGGGCGTGGCCGCGGGCCGCCACGAGCACGAACCGGTCCTTCCGGAACGGAAACGTCTGCAGGGTGCCGGTGTCGACCGTGCCCGACAGGATGCCGAGGTCGGCCTGCCCGTCGGCGACGAGGCCGACGATCTCGTCCGAGGTGTGCTCGTCGATCTCGACGCTGACGCCGGGGTTCCTTGTCAGGTAGGCGGCGAGCGCATCGGGCAGGAATTCGGTGAGCGCGTTGGTGTTAGCCAGGACCCGGATCTGCCCGACGGTGCCGCCGGAATAGGCCGAGAGCTCGCCCTGCATCCGCTCGATGCCGGCGATCAGCCCGCGGGCATGGGCCAGCAGCGTCCGCCCGGCCGGGGTCGGGACCACGCCGAGGCGGCTGCGGGTGAGGAGGGCTGCGCCGAGCGAGGTCTCCATCGCCCGGATGCGCGTCGAGGCGGCGGCGAGCGCGAGGTTCGCCCGCGCAGCCCCGTGGGTGATCGAGCCGGCCTCGACCACGTGACGGAAGAGGGTGAGGTCGGGGAGGTCGAAGCGCATCATCGCAGGACGCCTCCTTGTTCGCCGGGCGCGAAGCCGCCCTGCGTCCGCCCCGCGGCCGGCCCTGCGCGACGGGCGACCGCGGTCCACATCCTTCGCCGTTCGCGAAGGCACCGTCAAAGGATGCCGTATTGCGAACCGTTCCAATCCGGCCCCTAAACGAGCCTGGAACCGAACGCGGCGGGGCGAAGCAACATGGGAGGCGAGACGACGATCCTGGCGACCGCCGGCCTGCTCGTGCTCTGCATGGGGCTGTGGGCGACGGCGCTGCTGCCCGAGATCGTCACCGCGCTCCTGTTCTTCGCGCTCGCGATGCTGCTCAAGCTCGGCGCGGCGGCGACGGTGTTCTCGGGCTTCGCGTCGTCGGCCTTCTGGCTGGTGATGTCGGGGATGGTGGTCGGCCTCGCGATGACCCGGACCGGCCTCGGCGCGCGCCTGGCGCAGGGCCTGAGCGGCCGGCTCTCGGGCTCCTATGCGCGCTTCATCGCCGGGCTCGTGGGGTTCAGCTTCCTCCTCGCCTTCGTGATGCCGTCGAACCTCGGGCGCATCGCCCTGATGATCCCGGTGACGCTGTCGCTCTGCGACGCGTTCGGGCTGGCGCCCGGTCGCAAGGGCCGGGTCGGCGCGGTGATGGCGATCGGGCTCGCGACCCCGATCCTGTCGGCGGCGATCCTGCCGGCCAACGTCCCGAACCTCGTGATGGCCGGCGCCGCCGAGCGGCTCCAGGGGCTGCACCTCACCTACCTGCCCTATCTCTGGCTGCACGCGCCGGTGCTCGCGCTGGTCAAGGGCGCGCTCCTCGTCCTGCTGCTCGTAAAACTGTTCCCCGACCGGCTCGAGGCCGAGGCCGCGGCCCTGCCGGCGTTGCCGCCGGCCTCGCCCGCCGAGCGCCGCCTCGCGGCGATCCTCGTCGGCACCCTGGTCCTGTGGACCACCGACGGGCTGCACGGGATCGCCCCGGCCTGGGTCGGGCTCTCGGCCGCGGTGATCTGCCTGATGCCGCGGGTCGGCGTGCTGCCGGCGGAGGCGTTCACGCAAGTCTCCCTGCGCACCTGCTTCTACATCGCCGCCCTCCTCGGCCTCGTCGCGCTGGTCAACGAGACCGGCCTGGGCGAGCGCCTCGGCCACGCCTTGCTGGCGGTCGCGCCCCTCAGCCTCGGCGCCCCGGTCCAGAATTTCGCCGTGCTCGTCGGCATCGCGACGGCGCTGGCCCTGGTCGTCACCGCCAACGGCGCGCCCGCGCTCTACACGGCGCTGGCCGGCGAGGTGGCGAAGGCCAGCGGTTGGCCGTTGCTCGACGTGGTGATGGTGCAGGTGGTCGGCTACGCGACCCTGTTCTTCCCCTACCAGGCGCCGCCCATCGTATTCGCGCGCGAGCTGGGCGGGGTGTCCCTCGCGGACGCGACGCGGGCGACCTTCGCCTACGGCATCGCCGGGCTGCTGGTCGCCGCACCCCTCGACTACCTGTGGTGGCGACTGATCGGACGGCTGCCATGACGAGGCGGCCTATCGCGAAAGCAGAGCCCCCAGGACAGCAATGGGAAGGCGATATCCCGGCGGAATCGTCAACACCGCCCCGCCATGCCGCATTGCGGCGAAACGCCTGGACCTCTAGCGCTACAGATTAGAGACGGTCCAATTCGAAGCCCATTCCGAGAACGACACGAGGCCCCCCGCACGATGGCACCCACCGCACGCCCCACCGTGGCCCAGCCGCTCTCGCCGCACCTCCAGATCTACCGCTGGACCTGGACGATGGCGATGTCGGTGTTCCACCGCGTCACCGGCACCGCCCTCTACGGCGGCACCGCGCTCGTCGCGATCTGGCTCGTGGCGCTCGCCTCCGGCCCGGCGGCCTACGCCTGGGTGGCGTGGTTCTTCGGGTCCTGGATCGGGCGGATCGTGCTGTTCGCCTACACCTGGATCCTGCTGCACCACATGCTGGGCGGTCTGCGCCACTTCGTGTGGGACGCCGGCTACGGATTCGACCGCGACAAGCGCATGGCGCTGGCCCGCGCTACCCTGATCGGTTCGACGACGCTGACGGTCGTCGTCTGGGCCGTCGCCCTTCTGGCGCGCTGAGGAGTTGCCGCCATGGCCAAGGCCAAGATCCTTCAGAACCCGCAGGTCTCGATCCGCACCCCCCGCGCCCGCGTCCGCGGCCTCGGCGTCGCCCACCACGGCGTCGGGCATTGGTGGATGCAGCGCCTGACCGCCGCCGCCAACGCGCCGCTGATGCTCGCCTTCGTGGTGATCATCGCCCTGATGGCCGGCCGACCGTATCCGGAGGCGGTGGCCCTGGTGTCGCACCCCTTCGTCGCGATCGTCCTGATCCTGGCCGTGACCTCGGTCGCGATCCACATGCGTCTGGGGATGCAGGTGATCATCGAGGATTACATCCACAGCCCGGGGCTGAAGATCGCCGCGGTGTTCGCCAACAACTTCTACGCGGTCGTCGTGGCCGTGGCCTGCCTCTACGCCATCCTGCGCGTGGGGCTCGGCCGCCTCGTCTGACCTGCTTCCCGCGAGCTTGAAGGAGCCTTCCATGGCCGCCAACGGACAGAACGGGCAGGGACCCGCCTATTCCATCACCGACCACACCTTCGACGTCGTCGTCGTCGGCGCGGGCGGCGCAGGGCTTCGCGCCACCGTCGGCTGCTCGCAGGCCGGCCTGCGCACCGCCTGCATCACCAAGGTGTTCCCGACCCGCTCGCACACCGTGGCGGCGCAGGGCGGCATCTCGGCCTCGCTCGGCAACATGGGGCCGGACGACTGGCGCTGGCACATGTACGACACCGTGAAGGGCTCGGACTGGCTCGGCGACCAGGACGCGATCGAGTACCTGGTGCGCAACGCCCCGGCGGCCGTGTACGAGCTCGAGCACTGGGGCGTGCCGTTCTCCCGCACGGAGGAGGGCAAGATCTACCAGCGGCCCTTCGGCGGCATGACCACAGATTACGGCAAGGGCACGGCGCAACGCACCTGCGCGGCCGCCGACCGCACGGGGCACGCGATGCTCCATACCCTCTACGGGCAGGCGGTGAAGAACCAGACCAACTTCTTCATCGAGTACTTCGCCCTCGATCTGATCATGGACGACGAGGGCCGCTGCCGCGGTGTCGTCGCCATGGACCAGGCCACCGGCGAGATCCACCGCTTCCGCGCGCAGATGGTGATCCTCGCCACCGGCGGGTACGGCCGCTCGTACTTCTCGGCGACGTCCGCCCACACCTGCACCGGCGACGGCAACGCCATGGTGCTGCGCGCCGGCCTGCCGCTGCAGGACATGGAGTTCGTGCAGTTCCACCCCACCGGCATCTACGGCGCCGGCTGCCTGATCACCGAGGGCGCCCGCGGCGAGGGCGGCTACCTCACCAACTCCGAGGGCGAGCGCTTCATGGAGCGCTACGCGCCGTCGGCGAAGGACCTCGCCTCGCGCGACGTGGTCTCGCGCTCGATGACCATGGAGATCCGGGCCGGCCGCGGCGTCGGCAAGGGCGGCGACCACATCTTCCTGCACCTCGACCACCTCGACCCGGCGATCCTGCACCAGCGCCTGCCGGGCATCTCGGAATCGGCCAAGATCTTCGCCGGCGTCGACGTCACCAAGGAGCCGATCCCGGTGCTGCCGACGGTGCACTACAACATGGGCGGCATCCCGACGAACTATCACGGCGAGGTGCTGACGCTGCGCGACGGCAACCCCGACACCGTGGTGCCCGGCCTGATGGCGATCGGCGAGGCGGCCTGCGTCTCGGTGCACGGCGCCAACCGCCTCGGCTCGAACTCGCTGATCGACCTCGTGGTGTTCGGCCGCGCGGCGGGCCAACGCTGCGCCGAGATCGTCGAGCCGAACGGCCGGCCGATGGACCTCGCCAAGGACTCGGCCGACAAGGCGCTCACCCGCCTCGACCGCTTCCGCTACGCCGACGGCGGCACGCCGACCGCGGACCTGCGGCTCGAGATGCAGAAGACGATGCAGAACAACTGCGCCGTGTTCCGCACCGGCGAGGTGCTGGAGGAGGGCAAGGGCCTGATCCACAAGGTCTGGAGCGCGTCGGCCGACATCCGCATCACCGACCGGTCGCTCGTCTGGAACACCGACCTCCTGGAGACCCTGGAGTTCGACAACCTGATCGGCCAGGCGGTCGTCACGATGGAATCGGCCGCCAACCGCGAGGAATCGCGCGGCGCGCATGCCCGCGAGGACTTCCCCGACCGCAACGACAAGGAGTGGATGAAGCACACCCTGTCGTGGCTGGACGAGAGCGCCCACCGGGTGAACATCGACTACCGCCCGGTCCACACCTACACGATGTCGAACGAGATCCAGTACATCGAGCCGAAGGCGCGCGTTTACTAAGCTGCGCTTCGGAAAGCCGATCGGCGAGGCCGCGTCCTCGATGCGTCTTGCCGATCGTTGCTTCGATCGACTCTAGCGGAAGCCAACGACAGCCATGGCCGAATTCTCCCTCCCCAAGAACTCCCAGATCACCGAGGGCAAGTCCTGGCCCGCGACGACGGGGGCCAAGAACCTCAAGGAGTTCCGCGTCTACCGCTGGAACCCGGACGACGGGAAGAACCCGCGGATCGACACCTACCAGGTCGACCGCGACGATTGTGGGCCGATGGTGCTCGACGCCCTCCTGTGGATCAAGAACAAGGTCGACTCGACGCTGGTGTTCCGCCGCTCGTGCCGCGAGGGCATCTGCGGCTCCTGCGCCATGAACATCGAGGGCCAGAACGCGCTCGCCTGCACCATGGGCATCGACGAGTGCCAGGAGCACGCCAAGGGCCGGAAGACCGCCGCGGTGAAGATCTACCCGCTGCCGCACATGCCGGTGCTGAAGGACCTCGTTCCCGACCTGACGAACTTCTACGCCCAGCACGCCTCGGTCGAGCCCTGGCTCAAGACCGACACCCTAGCGCCCGAGAAGGAATGGCCGCAGACCCCGGAGGACCGGGCCAAGCTCGACGGACTGTACGAGTGCATCCTGTGCGCCTGCTGCACCACCTCGTGCCCGAGCTACTGGTGGAACGGCGAGAAGTTCTTGGGGCCTGCCGCGCTGCTGCAGGCCTACCGCTGGCTGATCGACAGCCGCGACGAGAACACCGGCGACCGCCTCGACGCGCTGCACGACCCGTTCAAGCTCTATCGCTGCCACACGATCATGAACTGCGCCAACACCTGCCCGAAGAACCTGAACCCGGCCAAAGCCATCGCCGAGATCAAGAAGATGATGGTCGAGCGCACGGTCTGATCTGGCGGGGCGCGGCACTGAGGCCGCCCCGCCACACTCGCCCCGAAAAGCCCCGTGCGTGGGCACTCGGGTGGGCGTTCCCCGATCCCCCGCCTTGCGGCCATCGCATTTGCCCCCGACGCAAGGACCCGCAAGGGGCGCCGCACGCGCGCCGGGGAAGCCGAGACCGATGCCGCGCCAGTACCGTTCGACGATCGCCCTCCTCGCGCTGGCCGCGGGTCTCGGCGCCTGCTCGTCGCAGCGCTTCGACGGACCTCGCGTCCGCGCGCCGGCACAGCAGGCCGCCATCGACAACATCGCGCCGGCGATGCCCTCGGGCGCCGTGACCTCCGCGCCGCTCGCGCCGCCGCCGGGGGCCTCGGCCGCGCCGGACGGGGCGCCGATCGGCGCGCAGGCCTCGATCGCCCCGCCGGCCTCCAACGTCATCCCCGAGCCGGTGGTCGCGCCGCCGCCTGCCCCGCCGGTGGTGGCGAGCGGGCGCGCCTCGGTGGTCGGCGCCTGGGACGCCAAGGATGCGACCGGGGCGAGCTGCAAGGTGACGCTGTCCAGCGCGCCGGCGCTCGACCTCTACAAGGCCTCCGCCGCGGGCTGCCCGAACAAGGATCTGGCCAAGGTCACGGCCTGGGATTTCCGGGACGGCGAGGTCTACCTGTACCAGCAGGGCGGCACGGTGGCCGCGCGCCTACGCCAGGGCGGCGGCGCCCTCGACGGCGCGCTGACCAAGTCCGGTGCCTCCCTCGCGCTGGTGCGCTGAGGGCTTACACCAAGTCTCACGGGTCAGGACCGATGAGGTCCGGCGGATTGCCGCCGCCCCGCAGTCGCGGCGGCCGGACCGCGACGAGTCGCGCTCACCGAGGTCCGGTATCGGCCGCGTGTGGGGCTACGGGCTCACCCGCAGCCCGAGCAGGAAGGTGTTGTCGGAGAAGCTCGCCGTCGCCACCGAGCTGTTGATCTCCTGGTAGAGATAGGTGCCGCGCAGCGTCAGCCAGCGGTTGAAGCGGTAGTCGAGCCGGGCGGTCGCCGAGAAGCCGGTCTCGCGGATCGAGACCCCCTGGTAGTCGTTGTGCAGGTAGGCGCCGCCGACGATGATCGAGAGGTTGCGCAGGAGGTCGTGCTGCACCTCCAGCGTCGCCGTCTGGGTGCGGATGCCGCTGGAGCCGGGGACCGTCGTCTCGGTGACGCCGGCCTGCGCGTTGAGGCGCACGGTGGTGAGGGGGCTCGCCGCCCAGATCAGGGCGGCGGCCAGGATGGGCGCGTCGAGGCCGCGCAAGGCCGGGTCGACGTAGGTGCGGTGCTGCAGGCCGCCCGAGATCTCGCCGCTGATCGAGCGGGTGAAGTTCAGGGTCGCGCCGACAGAGGCGGCGATGCCGTCCGAGTCGCGGCGCAGGCCGCTGGCGTCGCGGGGCAGGTCGTAGACCCGGGTGTCGGCGAGCAGCTCGACGAAGGGGCTGATCTCCGGCGACACCTCGTAGGCCGTGCGCAGGCGCATGCTGTACTGGTTCTGGTTGCGGTCGGCCTGGCTGATCACGGTGCCGTCGGACAGCCGCGCATCCTCGAACTCGGAGCGGTCGACCGAGCCGCGCAGGGACACGGACAGCCGGTTGAAGGTCTCCGTCGCGCCGAGCGAGCCGCCATAGGTCGCCACGATCGGCCGGTTGGTCGCCGTCACGGCCTGGAGGTTGGGGCTGCCGGTGCGCTGGGTGTCGACGAGGAAGCGGGTCTCGGCGTCGATCCGCAGGTCGCGGTTGGCGTCGATCCGCAGCCGCACGGTGCCGGCCGCGTTCGGGCGGCTCGCCACCTCGTTCTGCGGGGTCTCGAGGTAACCGGCGCGCAGCTCGCCCGCGAGTTCGCTCCGCGACCAGTCGGAGCGGAAGTTCAGCTCGCCCTCGCTCCTCAGCGCCACCGAGCCCTTGGCGAGGGAGGGCGTCGTCTGGTCCGGGTTGCTGTCGTAGCCGAGGCTCTGGGTGAAGGAGGGCAGCACCGTGAAGCTGCCGAGCTTCAGCCCGAGCGGCGCGTAGGCGTCGTCGGTGGCGAGCGGCCGCCGCAGGCTGTTGGCCAGCAGCGCGCCCGGCGTGAGGACGCCGCTCAGCGGATTGATCAGCGGCAGCCCCGCCCCTTGCGGCCGCGGCGCCTCCGGCGGCAGGGGCACGCCGACGACCGGGTTCTGGATCACCGGCGACAGCCGCAGGGACGGCGGCGGGATCTGGGTGACGTCCTGGGTCAAGCGCCGCGTCGCCGTCCCCTGGCGCCGGGGCGGTGCCGCGCGCTGGCGCAGCAGGCTGATCGGCGCGCGGTTGTTGGCGCCCGAGGTGGCGCCGCCGGTGCGGCTGCCGGAGGAGCGGACGCGCGTGTCGAAGGTCGAGGCGCCGGCCTCGGCGCCGGTCGGCCCGGACAGGCTGGCGCCGCCCGAGGTGAGGCCGCCGGAGGATTCGCCGCCGGACGTCTCGCCGGACGTGCCGTTGCCGAGGCGGGGCGGACCGTCCATGGGGCGGCGGCGCAAGGTCGGCAATCCGTCCTGGCCGGGCTCCTGGCCGATGCCGGGGTTGTCGGGCTGGCCGCCGACGGGACTGAGGGATTCGAAGCGCGCGCCTTGCGCCTGCGCCGCGGCGGGCAGGGTCGCGAGCGCCGCCGGGAGGCCGGCGAGCAGCAGCGCGAGGCCGCAGGCACGGCCTGCCTCCCGTCGCGCATGCCCGTCGCCTTCCACCCCCAGCACCGGATCCCGACTCCCCTGG
Organism: Methylobacterium sp. WL12; assembly: GCF_008039475.1. NCBI lineage: Bacteria > Pseudomonadati > Pseudomonadota > Alphaproteobacteria > Hyphomicrobiales > Methylobacteriaceae > Methylobacterium > Methylobacterium sp. WL12. Next base: position 39,346 of record NZ_VRUW01000021.1, read on the forward strand.
TTGGGCGCGCAAAGATCGCCGCACCGCTTCCGCATGGTTAACGAAGGCTAGCCGGGCGTAGTTAATGCGGCGTCAACGGCGGATGGGGGCGGACCCGCGACGCCGATGGATCGGCGCGTGCGGCGGGTCTATAAGCGGGCGATCATGTCCGCCCCCGCGCCCGTCCGCCGTCTCGACCCGGTCCTCGTCGACCGCATCGCCGCGGGCGAGGTGGTCGAGCGGCCGGCTTCCGCCGTCAAGGAGCTCGTGGAGAACGCGATCGACGCCGGCGCCCGCTCGGTCGCGGTGACGATCGAGGCCGGCGGCCGGCGGCTGATCCGGGTGGTCGACGACGGCGCCGGCATGTCGGCGGACGACCTCGTCCTGGCCGTCGAGCGCCACGCCACCTCGAAGCTGCCGGGCGGCGACCTCACGCGGATCGACACGCTGGGCTTCCGCGGCGAGGCGCTGCCCTCGATCGGCGCGGTCTCGCGGCTGTCGATCACCACGCGCACGGCGGAGGCCGAATCTGGCGCGGCGCTCGTCGTCGAGGCGGGCCTGCGCGGCGCGGTGCGCCCGGCGCCGGCCGCGCGCGGAACCCGGATCGAGGTGACCGACCTGTTCTCGGCGACGCCGGCGCGGCTGAAGTTCCTGAAGTCGGACCGCGCCGAGAGCGCGGCGGTCTCCGACATCCTGCGCCGGCTCGCCGTGGCGCAGCCTGCGATCCGCTTCACGCTGACGAGCGAGGGCGGCACGCCGCTGGTGCTGCCGGCGCTCGCCGGCGCCGGGCCGGACGACCCGGCGGCCAACCTCGCCCGGCTGGCGCAGGTGCTGGGGTCGGACTTTTCCGAGAACGCCCTGCCGGTGGCGATGGCGCGCGAGGGCTTCTCGCTCACCGGCCATGTCGGGCTGCCGACCTTCCATCGCGGGGCGGCCAACCACATCCATTTCACGGTGAACGGCCGTCCCGTCCGCGACCGGCTGCTGCTCGGCGCCGTGCGCGGCGCCTACGCCGACACCCTGCGCTCCGACCGGCATCCGGTGCTCGGGCTGGCGATCGCCTGCGAGCCCGGCCTCGTCGACGTCAACGTCCACCCGGCCAAGACCGAAGTGCGGTTCCGCGATCCGGGGCTGGTGCGGGCGCTCGTCGTCAGCGCGATCCACGAGGCCCTGCGCCGGGGCGGAGCGCGGGCCTCGACCGGCGTCGCCGCCCGCACCCTCGACGCCCTACGCCCCTCCAGCGGGCTTCCGCTCACGCAACATGCCTTGACGCAGCATGCCCTGACTCAACATGGCGGGGCGGCGAGCCCGAGCCTGTTCAAGGCAGCCCGAACCGGCGCGTTCCGGCCCGGCACCCCGTCGCTCGCGGCGCCGTCCGGCTTCCGCCGGCCCGCACCGAACCAGGCTTACGGGTTCGGCGAGGCGGCGCAGGCGGCGTTCGACCCGGCCGGCGACTTATCGGACCCGATGGCCGGCTTGGCGGAACCGACGGCCGACCTGGCGCCGCCGGCCGCCGACCTGCGCAGCCTCGACGCGGCCGAGGACGCCCTCGACCATCCGCTGGGCGCCGCGCGGGCGCAGCTGCACGAGACCTACATCGTCGCCCAGACCCGCGACGGCGTGGTGATCGTCGATCAGCACGCGGCGCACGAGCGCCTGGTCTACGAGCGGATGAAGCGCGAGCGCGCGTCGGGCGGCATCCTGCGGCAGGGCCTGCTGATCCCCGACGTGATCGAGATGGCGCCCGAGGCCGCCGAGCGGCTGGCCGCGGCGGCCCCCGAACTCGAACGGCTCGGCCTGACGCTGGAAGGCTTCGGCCCCGGTGCGGTGCTGGTGCGCGCCGTGCCGGCGGCGCTCGCCGGCGCCTCGGTGCGCGACCTCGTCGCCGACATCCTCGACGCGCTCGACGCCAGCGGGGTGGAGGAGGGCGGCGCCGGCGCCCTGGAGGACGGCCCCCTCGGGCGCCGCCTCGACGCGGTGCTCTCGCGGATGAGCTGCCACGGCTCGATCCGCGCCGGCCGCCGCCTGCGCCCGGAGGAGATGAACGCGCTCTTACGCGCCATGGAGGCGACGCCGAATTCCGGCCAGTGCAACCACGGCCGCCCGACCTACGTCGCGCTCGGCCGCCACGACATCGAGCGGCTGTTCGGGCGGCGCTGAGCGGGGCGGCGCAGGGTCGATCGCGGCAAATTCAATCCGGGCAAGGTCAATCGCGGCAAGGTCAATCCGGGATCGCGAACCCGATCGACTGGCACAGGAGCGCGACCATCGTCACCCCGCCGGCGACGAGCCCCATGCGGGCCGAGCGTGCGGGGGCGGAAGCGGACGGCGAGGCGCCGAGCCCGAGCTCGTCCTCGTAGCGCGCCAGGATCCAGGCCTGGAGCGCGGGCGCGGTCATGGCGAGCCAGGCCCACAGGCCGATCGCCACGAAACCCAGGCCTTGCCCGCCGTAGGTGAAGACGTCGTCGATCATGGCGCTCTCGAATCGACCGCCCCCTCGCGGCGACCTTAGATCACCGATCCGTGATCCGGGAAGGGCCGGCCGGTCCCGGCCGCGGCTTTCGCGTGCGCTGGAACACGGATCGGCCTATGACACGCCCCGACGCCCGCACAACCCGGCCCGTGTTCCGATGACCGCACTCGCAGACCTGTCCCCCGCCGACCTCGCCGCGCGCTACGCGCAGGCGCAAGGCGCCTACGAGGCGTTCCGCGCCCGCGGGCTGAAACTCGACATGACCCGGGGCAAGCCCGCGCCCGAGCAGCTCGACCTCGCCTCGGGGATGCTGGCGCTGCCCGGCAACGGCGACCACACCACGGCGTCGGGCGAGGATGCGCGCAACTACGGCGGCCTCCAGGGCTTGGCCGAGGCCCGCGCGCTGTTCGGCCCGGCGCTCCTCGGCGCACCGCCGGAGCAGGTGGTGGTGGCCGAGAACGCAAGTCTCGCCGTGATGCACGACTGCATCGTCTGGGCGATGCTGAAGGGCGTGCCCGGCTCCGAGCGCCCGTGGTCGAAGGAGGCGGCGCCGGCCTTCCTCTGCCCGGTGCCGGGCTACGACCGCCACTTCTTCCTGTGCGAGGAGTTCGGCATCCGCATGCTGCCGGTGCCGATGACCCCCGAGGGGCCGGACATGGAGGTGGTCGAGGCCCTGGTCGCGGACCCGGCGGTCAAGGGGATGTGGTGCGTCCCGAAATATTCGAACCCGTCCGGTGAGATCTATTCGGACGAGACCGTCCGGCGGCTCGCGGCGATGAAGGCCGGCGCCCCGGACTTCCGCCTGTTCTGGGACAACGCCTACGCCGTCCACCACCTCACGCCCGAGCACCACGCGATTCCCGACATCCTCGATGTCTGCAAGCAGGCCGGCAACCCCGACCGCGCCTTCGTCTTCGCCTCGACCTCGAAGATCACGCTGGCCGGCGCGGGGCTGGCGTTCTTCGCCGGCTCTCCCGAGAACGTGCGCTGGTACCTGGCGCGGGCCGGCAAGCGCACCATCGGGCCGGACAAGCTGAACCAGCTTCGGCACGTCCGCTTCCTGCGCGACCCGGCCGGGCTCACCGCCCACATGGAGCGCCAGCGCGAGCTCCTCGCCCCGAAGTTCTCGGCCGTGACCGAGGCGCTCGAACGCCACCTCACCGGGACCGACGTGATCTGGAGCCGGCCCGAGGGCGGCTACTTCGTTAGCGTCGACGCCGGCGTCGGCACCGCCGAGCGCATCGTCGCGCTCGCCAAGGGCGCCGGCATCGGCCTGACGCCGGCCGGCGCGACCTTCCCCAACGGCCGCGACCCGCGCGACGCGGCGCTGCGCCTCGCGCCCTCCTACCCGAGCCTGTCCGAGGTCCGCGAGGCGGCCGAGGGGATCGCGCTCTGCATCCTGCTCGCCGCGATCGAATCGGAGCGGGCGGTGCGGTCGGCGCCGCAGCAATGAGCGGCCTCCTGCGCGCGGCCGCATTCCTCGTCCTCGCCACGACGATCCCGGCCGCCGCCGCACCCCGGGTCGATGCCTGCGACCGGCTCGCCGCCACGATGATCCGGGCCACCGGGGCCTCGCTCGCCGGGCGCGCCGGCTCGCTCGCGGTGTTCCGCGCCACCGACGCCGAGCGGATGAGCCTCGATTGCCGGGCGCCGGCGCGGATGGTGTTCGCCTCCCGCGACCGCGAGCCGACCCGAGGCTACTACGCGCTGATCGGCCGGGCTGCGCGCGCGCTCACCGGCGCGGCCGCCGAGGCCGCCGAGGTGCTGGCGCGGCAGGTCCACCAGGATTCGCTGCTCGCCGACGCGCCGCGCCAGGGCATCGCAGGCAAGGCGGCGCTCCGCTGCGAGACCGGGCCGCGCGACGACGCGCTCGCCGGCGACCTCACGGTCTGCGTCCTGGTACCGAACCGGCCGCCGGCCTTGCGCCGCAGGGCCGGACTTTCGCACGGGGCGAGGGCGGGCTAAGCCTCCGCCCATGCCCGATTCGACCGAGACCCACGAGCCCAAGACCGTCCGCGCCGGCGCGGTCGCCTTCGGCAACCACCTGCCGCTCGCGCTGATCGCTGGCCCGTGCCAGCTCGAGAGCCGCGACCACGCCCTCGAGATCGCCGCCGCGCTGAAGGAGATGGCCGAGGCCCACGGGCTCGGCCTCGTGTTCAAGGCGTCCTTCGACAAGGCCAACCGCACCTCGGGCGGGGCCGCCCGCGGCATCGGCCTCTCCGGCGCGCTGCCGATCTTCGCCGAGATCAAAGCACGATACGGCCTGCCTGTGCTCACCGACGTGCACGATGCCGGGCAGTGCGGGCCGGCCGCCGAGGTGGTCGACGTGCTCCAGATCCCGGCCTTCCTTTGCCGCCAGACCGACCTGCTGCTTGCCGCCGCCGCCACCGGCCGCGTGGTCAACGTCAAGAAGGGCCAGTTCCTCGCCCCCTGGGACATGCAGCACGTGGCCGCCAAGGTGACCCAAGCCGGCAACCCGAACGTGATGGTCACCGAGCGCGGCGCCTCGTTCGGCTACAACACCCTGGTCTCCGACATGCGCAGCCTGCCGATCATGGCCGCGGTCACCGGCGGCGCGCCGGTGGTGTTCGACGCCACCCACTCGGTGCAGCAGCCGGGCGGGCAGGGGGGAAGCTCGGGCGGCGAGCGCCGCTTCGTCGCCGTGCTGGCCAGGGCCGCCGTCGCGGTCGGCGTCGCCGGCGTCTTCATCGAGACCCATCCCGATCCCGACCGCGCCCCGTCCGACGGCCCGAACATGGTGGCGCTGCGGGACATGTCGGCGCTCCTGTCCGAACTGCTGGCCTTCGATCGGCTGGCCAAGGCGCGGGCGTAGGACCCGGGCGCAAACTGCAAACCTCAAGCCGGCTCGCGCACTGCGACGAGGACGTGCGCCCGCAGCGGCTGCGATAGCCCGTAACGCCCGTCCGCATCGCGCTCGGTCGCAGCCGCGAAGGCGGTGGCGATCGCTTCCGCGTTGTCGCGGATTGCGATCCGCCGCGCCGGGTCGACCGCGGCGACACGTTCGAGGAAGGCGTCGCGGTCGGCAAAAGTCTCGCGGCGCACGAACGTCGTGTCGGAAAGGCAGCGGAACCGCCCGGCCGCGATCGCGTCGGCGATGGCGGCCTGCGCCGCCGCGCGGATCGCGGTCTCGTCCTCGACCGGCCTGAGCGCCACGAAGAAGCTGCCCTCTGCCAACGGCTCGACCACGACGATCCGGCCCCCCGGCACGACGACCCGGGCCGCCTCGCCGAGCGCGGCGCGCGGGTCGGGGACGTGATGCAGGGCGTTGAGGATCACCGCGCCGTCGAACGATCCGTCGGCGAAGGGCAGGCTCTCGGCCGAGCCGGCCTCGAAGGTGCAATCCGGCGCGCGGTCCCGGGCGGCCGCGATCGCCGCCGCGCCAGGATCGATCCCGGTCATCCATGCGCCGTGGCCGGCGAGCGCGGCCGCCATCGCGCCGGGACCGCAGCCGACGTCGAGGAGGCGGCGCCCGGCGATCGGCGCGAAGGCGTCGAGGACGAGCGAGAGGGTGTCCATGGGCGAGGTCCGCATCGGTCGAGCCGAACCACCATCGCGGGGCGGGCGCCGCGGCGCAACCGCCCGGCCCCCTTCGATGCCACCGGGACGCCGCGATGGATACGGCCGAGCCGGATCGCGGTTTCAGTCCAGACGTGACGAACCCGCCGCTTCGTGATGGCGAGATCAGTCCTCGCGCCTGTTCACCGGTCCATCACGCTGATACGATCTTTCTTCCTAACCGAGCCTTCGGTTCTCGTTGCGGACGTCCGGCACCGGACGCCCCGATCGCGGTCGCCTGCGACCGAACGGTCGTTCCCATGGACGCGCAAATCCCATATCGTTGTGGGATAAAATCCCACGGACACCGCACGCAATGCCGCGCTACACCATCGACCTGCATGACGGCGCGCATTTCGTGCGCGACACCGAGGGCTTCGACCTGCCCGACGCCGACGCCGCGCGCGAGAAGCTGGTGCGGATCATGTCGAAGATCGCCCTCGGCTTCACGGCCGTGCCCGAGCGCCAGGACTACCTCGCCGTGGTCCGCGACGAGAACCGGAAAGTGGTCCTGCGCGCTCGCCTCTCCCTCGACATCGAGACGTTCGACGCCGGCTGAGCGCCACGTCCGCGCCGAGGCCGGCGAAGGCGATCACCGATAGAGACTATACGGAGATGCGGTCGCGCCCGTCGAACAGGGCGGAAGGGGCGAGCGTCGCGCCCTCGGCCTTCGGCATTTGTCGCCACCGCGGTATGGGGCCGGCCAGCAAAGCCGGGGGCCGCGAGGCGCGCAGCGAAGGCTGCGTGGTCGCCGCCTTTCGCCGGCGTCGCGATCCTCGCCTAAGCTAGGGGACTCCGGCATCGCCGACGGGAACACCGGATCGCCGGGATGATGTCGCTTGATCGCGGGCGACGCCGAGGCGATGATCGCGCCCATGTCCGACGCCGGCGATCCGCCCACCGCGAAGCCGGCGCCGGCGGTCACGACCCGGGCGGCGACGGCGATCGTGATCGCCGACATGGTCGGGGTCGGCGTCTTCACCAGCCTCGGCTTCCAGGTCGTGGACATCACGTCCGGGTTCACGCTGCTGCTGCTGTGGTTCGTCGGCGGCGTCGTGGCTTTGTGCGGGGCGTTCAGCTACGCCGAGCTCGCCGCGATGTTTCCGCGCTCGAGCGGCGAGTACAACTTCCTGACGCGCGCCTACGGGCCGGCCTTCGGGTTCATGGCCGGCTGGCTCTCGGCGACGGTCGGGTTCAGCGCGCCGGTGGCGCTGGCGGCGATGGCGTTCGGGCAATACGCGCAGGCGATCCTGCCGGGGGCGCCGCCGCTGCCCCTCGGCCTCGCGGCGATCGCCGCGACCACGGCGCTGCGCCTCGGGGGAGGGCACCACGGCAACGCGATCCAGGTCGGCTTCACACTCGTGAAGCTCGCGCTGATCGTGCTCTTCATCGTCGCGGGCTTTGCCGGCGGCGGGGGCGGTTCGATCGGCTTCCTGCCGAGCGCCTCCGACCCGGGGCAGATCTTCAGCGCCAGCTTCGCGGTGAGCCTCGTCTTCGTGATGTACGCCTACACCGGCTGGAACGCGGCGACCTACATCGTCGGAGACCTCGCCGACCCGCCGCGCAGCCTGCCGCGGGCGCTGTTCGTCGGCACGGGCGTCGTGCTCGTGCTCTACGTCGCCCTGAACGCGGTGTTCCTCTACACGACGCCGAGGGCGGAGCTCGCCGGGCAGATCGAGGTCGCCCTGATCAGCGGGCGGCACGTGTTCGGCGAGGCGGGCGGCCGGCTCGTCGGCCTGCTGATCTGCCTCGGCCTGATTCCGACGATCAGCGCGATGATGTGGATCGGCCCGAGCGTCACCGTGGCGATGGGCGAGGACGTGCCGCTGCTGGCGTTCTTCGCGCGGCGTTCCCGAACCGGCGTGCCGGTGGCCGCGACCCTGCTCCAGGCCGCAATCGCCAGCCTCCTGCTCCTCACGCGGAGCTTCGAGGCGGTGTTGGAATTCATCCAGTTCGGCCTGATCCTGTCCTCGTTCCTCGCCGTCCTCGGCGTGATCCGGCTGCGCGTCACGCGGCCCGACCTGCCGCGGCCGGTTCGCGCCTGGGGCTATCCGGTCACGCCACTGGTCTTCCTCGGCGTGACGCTGTTCATGCTGGTCCACCTCGTCGCCTCGCGCCCGGTCCAGGCGCTGGCGAGCCTGCTCCTGATGGGGGTCGGCCTGGTACTGTTCCGCGTCGCGGACCGGCATGCCCGGCGCAGGGGCCGGGCGCAGGGGCGATGAGGCGGCACGACGCAATCAGCGCGCGGGCGCCGCCTCGTTCGCGCGCAGCACGTCGAGTCGGTACTCGGCGGTGCGCGATTGCTTCAGCACCTGCGCGAAGCCCTTCGCGCCGGCGATGAAGCCTTCGGCCGCGTCGTCGCCCGAGAGCGGGTAGTGGGCGACCCCGAGCCAGTGCACCAGGACGATGTCGGCGCCGGGCAGCACCGCGCCCTCCACCCGGGCGACCAGGCGCGCGAGGTCGGCGCGGTCGAGGTAGTAGGCCACCTCCGAGATCACGATCAGGTCGAAGCGCCCGTCGGGCCATTGGCCGGGGACGGCGGCGAACTGGAAGCGCGCGTTCGGGCAGTCGGCGCAGCGGGCGCGCGCGGCCTCCAGCACGGAGGGCACCACGTCGAGCCCGAGCACGGCGTCGCAGCGCCCGCAGAGCTGGTGCGTGAACACGCCGATGGAACAGCCGACGTCCAGGGCGGAGGCGTAGTGCGGCCGGGGCAGGGCTTCGAGGGTGGCTTGGTACTTGGCGCGCTCGTAGGCGCTGGTGGCGAACTTCCACGGGTCGGCTTCCGTGGCGTACATGCCCTTGAAGTAGTCCGTGTCGAGGGATTTCGCGCGCCGGCCGGACTCCGTCACGGCCGGCTCCTGCGCCCCGGCCTGCGCGGCCGCCATCCCGAGCATCGCCCCGGCGGCGACGGAGCCCCCGGATCGCAGCAGGACACGGCGTGACGGTCGTCGGCTGTCGCGCACATGATCCTCACGGGTCGTCGGGTCCCCGATGAGCGCAACCTCACCCGGTGGCGGCGGTTCCGCGGGCGGCGGGCCGGTCGCCGGCCTCCGAGAGTTCACGCTCCCGGAACATCGGCCCCGCGGGCCCGGTTGAGAGGGCCTGATCGGGAGTGAAACGCATGGTCGACGTCGCAGAGATCAAGGAACACGCAGACGTCGTGGGTTCGGACGGAGCCCACGTCGGCACGGTCGACCACGTCGACAAGGGCGAGATCAAGCTGACGAAAAAGGACGCCGCGGCCGGCGGCCTGCATCACTACATCCCCGTCGACTTCGTCCAGTCCGTCGAGGGCGACATGGTGCGCCTCGACCGCCCGGCCGAGGAGGTCAAGCGCGAGTGGTCGACCTCCTGACCGAGCGAGTTGGGCCGCGCGCGACGCGCGCGGCCTCCATAGTGGGTCGCACGCGTTCGGCGTGGCCCGCGGCGAGGCCGGCCGACAGCCAGGCACGCGCCCTTGCACCAAGCCGGCGACCGGCGTTCCGCAAGCTTCGACGAGCAGCGATGTCCGATGACGACACCGAAGCGTTTCTGCGCGACGTCCGCGCGGCGCTCGCAGCCAGCCCCCGCCCGGAGGACCCGTCCCTCGAAGCCCTGCAGCGCATCGCGACCTGGCTGCGCACACCCATCGCGGAGGAGACGCCGGCCGAGGAACGCCTCAACGCAGCGGACGGGCCGCAACGGGACGATCCTGACATTCCGGTGGGGTGAGGCGCGTGTGGCCGGCGGACCCGCTGGGCGACCGTCCCAAAACCCGAACGGGGCGGCCCCGCGTCGCCGGAGCGAGCAGGGCCGCCGCAGCGGATCGGGCGGATCTGCCGGCTGGCGATGCAGCGTTCACCAGAATGCGCCGGACAGGTTTCGGAAGGATGACCGGTGCCGCCGGACTCCACGGTGGGCGAGGGGCGCCGGCGATCAACGATCCGTGTGGGGTGGAACGCCGGCCAGCGCGCAGCCGTTTCTGGCGCCTCACCGGAGCATCCCGTCATGACGTTCAATCGCGCCGCCGCCGTCGTCGCCGGCAGCCTCCTCCTCGCGGTCCCGGCCTACGCGCAGGGCACGGCCCCCAGCCCCGGCGTGGTGCCCGGCTCGGCGGCGTCCGCGCCGGCGCCGACGGGGAAGCCCGCCGTCCCGAGTGCGGAGCGGACCGCCAAGTCGAAGGACTGCTCGATGCAAGCCGACAAGCAGGGCCTGCACGGCAAGGCGCGCAAGAAATTCCGCAACGCGTGCAAGCACGGCCGGAGCTGAACCGCCAGCCGGCGCCGGGTGCGGATCGGTGCGGATTGCGAAGCGTTCGGCGTGCCCGCTCGATCACGGGCACCGTCGGACGCGCGGACCTTCAGGCCATTCCTCGAAGAACGCCAAGCCGGTCGCGACATGCCTGAAGACGTCATGGGCGACCGCGCGTTCTGGCTGTTTCTCGCGGTCGCGATCCCCGTCCTGTTCCTTCCGGTCGGCATCGCGCTGTGGAAGGGGCGAAACGTCGGCCCGGTGATCGCCCTCAGCCTCGCGTTCTGGCCGGCGGCCCTGGCGCTCGCCCTGAGGACGCGGCGGCGATGACGACGCCCCGCTCGCACCGGCGTCCTGCAACCGGCTAGGATGCGCCGAACGGCCGGCGAGCGGGAGCCTTGCGATGCACGATCCTCACGAAGATGCGCCTCACGAAGACACGCCTCACCAAGATACGCCCCACGACGACACGTCCCACGGCCATCCGCACGAAGGCGAGGCGCCGGGCGCCGCCACCGAGCGCTGGAAGAACGACGGCGTGCGGGTGATCCCCGGCGACAAGCTCGACGCCAACACCGCGCAGACGCCGGGCATGTTCCGGCAGGTGGCGATCGACCATGCCCGCGTCGGCGCGCAGAAGATCTGGGCCGGCACCGTGGCGATCGAGCCCGACGCCAAGACCGGGGTGCACCATCACGGCGCCCTGGAGAGCGTGATCTTCGTGCTGTCGGGGCGCGCCCGGATGCGCTGGGGCGACCGGCTCGAATACGTCGCGGAAGCCGGCCCCGGCGACTTCATCTTCGTGCCGCCCTTCGTGCCGCACCAGGAGATCAACGCCTCGCCCGACGAGACCCTGCAATGCGTGCTGGTGCGCTCCGACAACGAGGCGGTGGTGGTCAACATCCCCGACGTCGAGCCGGTGGAGCGCCCCGAGGCCGTCCACTGGGTCGACCCGATCCACAAGCACCCGTAAGGCGAGGCTGGAGCCGGGCTCTCCGGTGCGTGCGCAGGCTCGGCTGAAACGGCCCGCCGCCCGGTGCGTTCTCGCAAGGTGGGCGATGGGACTCCAGGCTCGCGCGAGCTTCACGACCGGATGGCGGGGTAGGGCACCTTGGGACAGGACACCGCGAGACACGGCACGATGCGCCTCGGTGCGTTCTTCTACGCCACCGGCCACCACGTGGCGGGGTGGCGCCATCCGTCGAGCGAGGCCGACGGCGGCCTCAACCTCGAACGCTACGTCGGCTGGGCGCAGCGGGCCGAGGCGGCCAAGTTCGACCTCGTCTTCCTCGAGGACGGCTCCGGCATCCGCGACGGCAACCTGCGCTCGTCCGAGCGCACGGCCCGCTCCACCCACTTCGAGCCGGTGACGCTGCTCTCGGCGCTGGCCGCGGTCACCCACCGGATCGGGCTCGTGGCGACCACCTCCACCAGCTTCAACGAGCCCTACAACGTCGCCCGGCGCTTCGCCTCCCTCGACCACCTCAGCGGCGGCCGGGCCGGCTGGAACCTCGTCACCTCGACCACCGACGCGGAAGCCGCCAACTTCGGCGAGGCCGGCATCGCCCGCCACGGCGATCGCTACGCCCGGGCCGAGGAATTCGTCGACGTGGTGCTCGGGCTGTGGAACACCTGGGACGACGACGCGGTCGTGATCGACAGCGCGAGCGGCCAGTTCTCGAAGCCCGACGGCTTCCGCCCACTGAACCATCGCGGGACGCATTTCGAGGTGCGCGGACCGCTCAACATCTCGCGCACGCCGCAAGGCCAGCCCGTGGTGGTGCAGGCGGGCTCGTCGGGGCCGGGCAAGGATCTGGCGGCCCGCACCGCAGAGGTGGTGTTCACCGCCAACCAGACGCTCGCGGAAGCGGTGGAGTTCACCGGCGACCTCAAGGCGCGCCTGCCGCGGTTCGGCCGCAGCCCCGACGACCTCAAGGTGATGCCGGGCCTGTTCCCGGTGGTCGGGCGCAGCGAGGCGGAGGCGCGGGCCAAGTTCGAGGCGCTGCAGGACCTGATCGACCCGGTGGTGGGCCTCGCCCTGCTCGAGCGGATGGTCGGCAGCTTCGACCTCTCCGGCTTCGATCCCGACGGCCCGGTGCCGGAGCTGCCGGAGGCCGAGGGCGCCAAGTCGCGCCAGCAGCTGATGTTCGACCTCGCCCGCCGCGAGGGCCTGACCCTGCGCCAGCTCTACCTGCGGATCGCCGGGGCGCGGGGCCACTCGCAGATCGTCGGGACGCCCACGCAGATCGCCGACGAGATGGAGGCGCGCTTCCGCGCCGGCGGGGCCGACGGCTTCAACGTCATGCCGGCGACCCTGCCCGGCGGCCTCGACGACTTCATCGAGCTGGTCCTGCCGGAGCTGCGCCGGCGCGGCCTCGTCCGCACGGAATACGCGGGCCGCACCCTGCGCGACCACCTCGGCACCCGTCCGCCCGCGAGGGTCCCGCGCCCGTGATGGCGCCGCGCCCGCGACAACGCGCCGGCGCAACGATCGGAGGTGGGGGGGGATTGGGCTCGGGCGCTGCCACGTTCCCGGACGCGCTTTCATCCCCCGACCGACGAGACGACGATGACGCCTCAATTCTGGCTGTGGCTGGGCTGCGCCGGCATGGCCGCCGGAGCCGCCGCGATCCTGTTCCTGGCGAAGCGGCGGACGCCCACCGAGGAAGCCGACGGGATCATCCACGGGATCGTGCCGATCATCGCCGCCTGCTCCTACTTCGCCATGGCGACGGGGCAGGGCAGCATCACCCTCCCGGCCGGCCCCGACGCGGCGGACGTCGCGCGGCAATTCTACGTCGCGCGCTACATCGACTGGACCTTCACCACGCCGCTCCTGCTCGTCGGGCTCGCGCGCACCGCGATGCATTCCGGCATGCGCCGGCAGGCCGTGGTCTGGGGCCTCGTCGGCTCCGACCTGATCATGATCGTCACGGCGCTGGCCTTCGGCCTGTCCGAGGTCGCCGCGGTGAAGTGGACCTGGTTCGCCATCTCCTGCGGCGCGTTCCTGGCCGTGTTCTACGGGATCTTCGTGCAGCTGCGCGAGGAAAACGCCGCCGAGCGGGCCGACGTGCGAAAAGCCTTCCTGCGCAACGCCGTGTTCTTCACCGGAGTCTGGTGCGCCTACCCGGTGGTGCTCCTCGTCGGCCAGGATGGCCTCGGCCTACTCTCGCCCGCCGTCGCGCTCGCCGTGGTCGCGATCCTCGATCTGACCGCCAAGGTCGCCTACGGCATCATGGCGACGATGGAGACGACCCGCGCCGTCGATCGCGACCTGGCCGAGGGAACGGCCGCCGCCAAGCCGCTGCGCCGGGCGGCTTGAACCGCATGGCGGTCCGCGCGTCTCGTCCGCCCCTCGCGGCGGCCGACGCCGCGGGCCGCCTTCGCGCCGCGACGACCTGGCTGCCACACCTGGCCGCCGCGCTCGTCGCGCTCGGGCTCGTCGCCTCCGCGTTCCTGCCGCGCGAAGCCTCCTGGCTCGCGGCGCTCGCGGTCGTGATCGTCCTCGGCGTACCCCACGGGGCGCTCGACGGCGCGATCGCGGCACCGCTTCTGCGTCCCCGCTACGGCCGGGCGTGGTTCGGGGTCTTCGCCATCCCCTATCTCGGCCTCTCGGCCCTGGTCCTCCTCGCCTGGCAGCTCGCGCCGCTTGCGGCGCTCGCCGGCTTCCTGGCCTTGTCGGTCCTGCATTTCGGCGAGGAAGATGCCGGTCCCGGCCGACCGTTCGAGGCCCTCGTGCGCGGAGGCCTGCCGATCGCCCTGCCGGCGCTCCTGCGCCCGCAGGAGACGGCCGAGATCTTCGCGGCGGTGGCACGGGTGCCGATTCCGTCGCTTCCCGCGTGGTGGACGGCCGCGTCCTGGCTCTGGCTCGCCCTTGCTGCCGCCTGGCTCCTGACGCGGCACGCGCGGCCGGCTTTGCGGGCCGAGTTCGTCGTCCTCGCGACCGCCTTCTGGCTGCTGCCGCCGCTCACCGCCTTCACCCTGTACTTCGTCGGCCTGCATGGCCCCCGGCACATGCGGGCCCTGGTGCGCGATTCCACGAAGGCACCCGGCATCGACACGATGGGCCGGGCCGTCCGCGGCTCGCTGCCGGTCTTCGCGCTGACCCTCCTGATCGGCGCGGGCCTATGGCCGCTCTACGCGTCCGGTCCGCCCGACGCGGCATCCGACCTGCTGACCCTGACGCTCCGGATGCTGTCGGCCCTGACCGTGCCGCACGTGCTCCTCGACCGCCTCGCGGGCCGGCAGCACGGCCGCCCCTGATCCCGGGGGACCCGGACGCCCCGCGGTGCCGGTGATCGCGCGGCTCCGGTGGACATTCGCGGCGCCGCGGGACTTTTGCCACACTCCCGACGCAAAAGCCGAGCTTGCCGATACGGTCGGGTGTCGCCGGTCCGGTCCGGCGGTACACCAGGACCAACGCAGCCCTGCGCGTGCGCGAAACCGCACCGCAGGATATGGGACGTTCGGGATCATGATCGTCAACGGTGGGCATGCCGATTCCGGCGAACACGATCGCACCGCACTCGGCCGGCCGGCGATCCTGAGCCGCAGGTCGTTCCTGGCCGGCTCGGCGGTCGGCCTCGGCGCCATCGGCCTCGGCAGCTGCGCGACGACGGACGGCATCCTGCTCGCCGAGGCGACGCGGACCTACGGGCCGATGCCGGACGAGAAGTTTCCGATCCCGGCAGCCGACATCAGCAAGCTCGATCCGAAGTACTACCGCCGCACGGTCCGCTACGAGACCAAGGAGGCCGCCGGCACGATCGTCGTCGACCCCGCCAACTTCTACGTCTACCGGATCGAGGGCGACGGAAACGCCACCCGCTACGGCGCCAACGTCGGACGCGACGGCTTTCTGTGGCACGGCGACGCCTATGTCGGGCGCAAGTCCGAGTGGGCGACCTGGACGCCGCCCAAGGAGATGATCCGCCGCCAGCCGGAGGCGGCCAAGTACGCCCGCGGCATGCCGGGCGGTCTCGACAACCCCCTCGGCGCCCGCACCCTGCACCTCTACCAGAACGGCGCCTACACGCTCTACACAATCTACGCCTCGAGCGAGCCCGACACGATCGGCAGCGGCATCACCAGCGGCTGCGTCGGCCTGCTCAGCCAGGACATGATCCACCTCTATGCGCGGACGCCGGTGAAGACCAAGGTCGTCGTCCTTCCGGCGTAGCGCGGGCGCTGCCGACGGCAGGGCGTCCCGGCGATCGGTCCGGTGCCCTGGCCGGTCGGGGAGCCGCGGCATCTGCGCGCCGGCGCGAACGAATCGCGCCTTCGACGCTTACGCAAGGGTCGGTCCGAGGATCGACCGTCCGCGCCCCTCGTACCCAGCTTCTCCCCCGTTTCTGGGCGGGCGTGGACGACAGGTGCCGATCGCTTGCGAGGTGACGTGATGACCCCACGAACGGTCGCGATCCTGGCCGGCGCCGGCTGCGCGCTGATCGGGCCCGCGGTGGCCCGCGCCTTCACCAGCGACCCGACGGACCAACTCACCCTGTCGCTGCTCATCGCCGGCCCCGTCGTGGTGACGGTTTGGGTGTGCGGGCTGCGGTCCTGGGAGGACTGAGCCAACCTCCGGCTGATCGCCATCAGCCGGGTTCGCCGGGATCGTCCTCGAGCAGGCGGGCCATGATCGCCTCGAGCAGGTCGGTGTCCTCGCCGGCCATCGCGCCCATCGTCGCCATCCGCTGGATCACGGTGTGGGTGATCGCCTCCTCCACCGTGCCCTCGGCGTAGGCGTAGTGGATGATCGCGGCCTGCCCGTCCCGGTGGCAGCGGCCTTCGATCTGGGCCAGCTGGATCGCGCTGTGGCGCATGTCGTGGATCACCAGGGCACGGGTGCGCTCGCCGCCCGGCAGCTCGTTGCGATGGAGCGAGATCGACTCGGTGACCGTGAACACGGCTGCGTCGAGCGCCCCCGTCTGGAAGGCCCGCCGCGTCGCCTCGTTCGCCTCGGCGTCCTGCCGGCCGTCGATGCTGCCGACCGACCAGCCCCGCGTCTCCAGGCTCGCCCGCAGCGCCGCCCCCGTCTCCAGGAAGGCGACGGAGATCGCGACCTGCTCGCCGGCCCCGAGAAGGAGCTCGACGAAGTCGGCCGTCCCGTCCACGCGCAGCAGGCTCGCCTTCTGCCGGAAGCGCAGGTCCGCGGCCCACCCGGTCGGACGCCGGGTGCTTCCGCCCAGGAGGCCGAACTCGCGACGGAACTCGCGCCACGTCGCGGCGTAGAGGCGGCGCGCGTTGGCGGTCAGCTCGGTCGGAGCGAGCGCGCGCTCCACCTCCGGCCAGCCGGCGATGTCGCCCGGCCGACGCCGCAGGCCGATGGCGCGGGGGCCGGTGTAGAGCAGGTCGGCCATCACGGCGCAGTCCTGCGCGTTGCTGGTCCAGGACCAATTCACCCATCGCCCCTTGGCCCGGCCGATCCCGAGGCGCTGCATCAGAACCCTGAACTCGGCGAGCGTCTCCGTCGGCGCGTCGGCGGCCTCGCCGAGCAGCCGCCCGAGATAGGACAGCTCGTGCGGCGCCTGGCCGGCGGTGGCGCTGACGTAGCTCGTGAACGCGGCCGCATCCGCGAGGTGCCGGCAGACGAGGCTCTGCTGGCTGTATGGGTTGCGCAGGCGATGGCTCTCGTCGAACACGACCAGGGGCCAGGTCCGGCGCAGGCTGCCGTGCTTGGCCAGCGCGTTGTTCTTGGCGCGGGCGGACCGCCGCGTGCCCGCGGCCGGCGGCGCCATCAGCCCCTTGGTGCGCTCGTAGTTGACGAGCGTCACCGCCTTCTCCGGCAACCCGGACAGCGCCAGGGTGCGGCGCCATTGCGGCATGGCGCCCTTCGGGCAGACGATCAGCACGTCGCGTTCGGGCATCGCGGCCAGGGCCGTCCAGACCGACAACGTCTTGCCGAGCCCGGTGGCGTCGCCGAGCAGGAAGCCGGGCCGGCCGGCTGCGCGCGCCGCCAGCATCGCCTCGGCGGCCTCGACCTGGTGCGGGCGCGGGACGAGCCGCCGCCCGTAGGCCGAGGGGTCGGCCGAGCCGGCCGCGGAGCGCCCGTCGTCGAGCCGAGGCGGCGCCTCGGGCGTGGCCGCGACCGATTTGTTCACGCCCCGTGCCACCTTATCCACCGCCCCGCGTTTGCCTTCTCGAAATTGGAACATAGAGTGAACGATGTCTGACGTCGTCACGAGGGGGTCGCACCGCCATGGCACGCTACCGTTTCCATTGCACCAACGGCCTCGAATGCGTCTTCGACGCGGTGGGCAAGGAGATCCGCGTTCCCGGGCGGCTGGCCGACAGGGCCCGCGGCGTCGCCGAGGCCTTGATGGTGACGCTCGACGACGGCACCGACTGGCGCGGATGGCAGGTCAGCGTCCACGACCTGCGCGGGCGCAACGTGCTCGTGCTGCCGTTCCGGCCGCCGGCCGACGCCGTCGCTCAGGGAGCCTGACGCCCCGGCACACCGGCCCTGCGCAGGGATCGGATGCCGTCGATTCGGTCGCGGCCCCGTCGCCGTCGCCTCGCGCGTTGGGGAGCGAGACCAACGACGAGGGAACCGCGCGTGACCAGCCTGCCCGAGCTACCGCCCGAAGCCTTCGCCAAGCAGGACCCGGCGCCGGACGCCCTGTTCTACGCCCAGCCCCGCTTCGTGACGCATATCGACGACGGGGCGATCCAGGCCGTCACCGACCTCTACCGCGACCTGCTGCCGCCGGGCGGGCACATCCTCGACCTGATGTCGAGCTGGGTCAGCCACCTGCCCCCGGAGGTGCCTTTCGCGGCCGTGATCGGCCACGGCCTCAACGCCCGCGAACTCGCGGCCAACCCCCGCCTGACAACGTCCTTCGTTCAGGACCTCAACGGCGACCCGTCCCTGCCGATCGCGACCGCGAGCGTCGACGCGGTCCTGATCTGCGTCGGCGTTCAGTACCTGCAGGATCCCGTCGCCGTCCTGCGCGAGGTCGCCCGGGTGCTCGTGCCGGGGGCGCCCGTCATCGTCACCTTCTCCAACCGCTGCTTCCCGACCAAGGCGGTGGCGATCTGGCAGGCGGTGCGTGGGGACGACCAGGCGCGGCTCATCGCACTCTATCTGCGCCATGCCGGTTTCCCGGAGATCGCCATGCAGGTCGTCGTCCCGGACGGCGCGGGCGGCGATCCGCTGCGCGCCGTGATCGGCCGAACCCCGGCGGGCGTTTGAATTGCCCACGATCGGCTCGCGCAAACGTGAGGCGCTTCGTTCCTAGGCGCATCCGCGGCCGTCGCGCGCGCGCAGGCGGCGGCACCTTGATTTTTGACGCGGGCGCCTGATGTCGCTCGCGATGCAGGATCGTAGAAGCGTGGCATGTCGCGAAGAGCGGCACGCCTGGCGCCGCCGGCCCTGCGCCAAGGGGGATGTTGATGAGCACGACGACGATCGACAAGACCAACACCGACTCCTACCCGATGGCGGGCCAGTGCCCGTTCGGAGGCGACCGCATCGGCGGGGCCTTCGGCAGCCGTCCTGCCCTGGAGAACTGGTATCCGCACCGGCTACGGGTCGAGCTGCTGCATCAGAACGGGCTCGCGGCCGACCCGCTCGGCCCCGACTTCGACTACGCGGCCGCCTTCCAGGCGATCGACCTCGACGCGCTGAAAGGCGACATCAAGCAGTTCCTGACCTCGTCGGTGTCGTGGTGGCCGTCCGATTACGGCAATTACGGCCCGCAGATGATCCGCATGGCCTGGCACTCGGCCGGCACCTACCGCATCGCGGACGGGCGCGGCGGCGCCGGCACCGGGATGCAGCGCTTCGCGCCGATCTCGAGCTGGTGGGACAACGGCAACACCGACAAGTCGCGCCGCCTGCTGCAGCCGATCAAGCACAAGTACGGCAACGCCCTTTCCTGGGCCGACCTGATGGTGCTCACCGGCAATTGCGCCCTGGAGATCATGGGCCTGCCGACCTACGGCTTCGCCGGCGGGCGCCTCGACGCCTGGGAGGCGGACGACGCGACCTACTGGGGTCCCGAGGTCGTCGAGATGGGCTCGGTCTCGAGCTTCGACGAGATGGTCAACCGCGACAAGCGCTGGCGCGGGAAGAACGGCGACGCCGAGTACGACCTGGAGAACCCGCTCGCCGCCTCGCACCAGGCGCTGATCTACGTGAACCCGGAAGGCCCCTACGCCAACGGCGACCCGCAGGGCTCGGCCAACGACATCCGGGTGACCTTCACCCGCATGGCGATGAACGACGAGGAGACCGTGGCGCTGATCGCCGGCGGCCACGCCTTCGGCAAGAGCCACGGCATGGTCCCGGCCAAGGAGATCGGGCCGCCGCCGGAGATGGCGCCGATGGAGGCGATGGGCCTCGGCTGGCACAACCCGAAGGGCGCCGGCAAGGACACGATGACCAACGGCATCGAGGGGAGCTGGACCCCCGACCCGACGAAGTGGGACAACGCCTACCTGGTGAACCTCTTCAAGTTCGACTGGGAGCAGACCAAGAGCCCGGCCGGCGCCCTGCAATGGACGCCGAAGGACCCGAACGCGCCGCGGACCCCCGACGCCCACGTCGCGGGCCAGTCGCATCCCTTGATGATGATGACCTCCGACATCGCCCTCAAGGTCGATCCAGAGTACCGCAAGGTCTGCGAGAAGTTCCTCGGCGACTTCGACGCCTTCACCCAGGCCTTCTCCAAGGCGTGGTACAAGCTGACCCACCGCGACATGGGCCCCAAGCACCGCTACCTCGGCCCGGAAGCGACGATCGAGGACGGCCTGCTCTGGCAGGATCCGATCCCCGATGCCGCCTACGCCCCGGTGGGGGAGGCCGAGATCGCCGACCTCAAGCAGGCGATCCTGGCCACGGGTCTTTCGGTCTCGGACCTCGCCTTCACCGCCTTCTCGGCGGCCTCGACCTACCGCGACAGCGACAAGCGCGGCGGCGCCAACGGCGCCCGCCTCGCCCTCGCGCCGCAGAAGGACTGGGCCGTCAACCGCCGGGCCGTACCCGTGGTCGAGGCGCTCCGCGGGGTGATGTCCGGGTTCAACGGTGGCCGCGGCGACGGCAAGCAGGTCTCGCTCGCCGACCTGATCGTGCTCGCAGGCTGCGTCGCCGTGGAGAAGGCGGCCCGGGACGCCGGGGTCGAGGCGCGCGTGCCGTTCACGCCGGGCCGCGTCGACACCACGCAGGCGCTCACCGACGTGGAGATGTTCACCTGGCTGAAGCCGGTCGCGGACGGCTTCCGCAACTACGTCGACGACGGGTTCGCGGCGATGGCGCCCCGCCTTTCGCCGGAGGAGATGTTCCTCGACAAGGCCAACCTGCTGACGCTGACCGCGCCGGAATGGGTGGTCCTGACCGGCGGCCTGCGAGCGCTGAACGCCAACCACGACGGCTCGACCCTGGGCGTCTTCACCGACCGGGTCGGCGTGCTGACGACGGACTTCTTCCGGACCCTGACCGACACCAACCTAGTCTGGGAGAAGGCCGGCGCGGCAGGCACGTCCTTCGCCTTGAAAGACCGCGAGAGCGGGCAGGCCAAGTACGAGGCCACGCGCAACGACCTCGTCTTCGGGTCGAACGCGCAGCTGCGCAACATCGCCGACGCCTACGCCGGCAGCGACGGCCAGCGGCGCTTCGTGGCCGACTTCGTCCGGGTCTGGGACAAGGTGATGATGCTCGACCGCTACGACGTGAAGGGCCACCGGCGCCAGGGGCCGATGGCCGCCTGATCGACCAGGGCGCTGCAGCCCGCGCCCCCGTCCCGCCATCCGGTGGGACGGGGCTCGCCCGAGAGGCCTGTCGAGGGTCCGCCGGGCGCAGCTCACGTGAACCGACTCAACGGCCTTGATGGCCGCGCCAAGCTCGGCGCGGAACAAAAGTCTCGTCTGGCGCCGCCGGTCGATCCCGGCGGCGCCAGTCTCAATTGGCCGGCAGCCGCACGGCCACCTCGTTCCGGCGCAGGAACGGGATCGCGAAGGGCGGGTCGTAGCCCATGAGGAGCGGGGCGTCCTCGGTCCGGCGGCCCGCCTTCGCCAGCACGTCCGCGAGGATGCGCTCCTGCACCGACCGCGCCTGCGGCGTGATGGTGCCCGAAAACTGCAGCGCCGCGATCCGCTCGGGCGGAAGGCGAACCAGCCGGACGCCAGCCTCGGTGGGTTCCGGAGCGCTGGCGCGCGCGACGTCGTGAGGCAGGAAGAACCGCATCGTCCCGGCGGGACCCTGCTCGACGGGCACCGTCATCGCGATCCGACGTCCCGCCGTCTCCACCGGCGCCGTCATGGCGATGCGCCCGCCGTGCCGGTTCGCACCGGTGATGTAGCGGAACAGCCGCCCGAACGCCTCGCCATCCCCCTGGCCACGTGCATCGGTCTCGACGGCGACCCGCGCCTCGTACGAGCGGATCTCGACGCCGCGCTCGAGCCGCTCGACGACGGCGTAGCGCGGCTGATCGTAGAAGGACCGCACGCCGAAGACGCCCAGCGCGGATTCGAGCAACGTGACGAGGTAGTAGGCGAACTTGTCCAAGGCGGGAGCGTCCGAGGTGAGGGACAAGCGAGTATAGCGCCCGCCGCGAGGACTCGTTCCCGGCGCAGGGTCGTCGGCGTTCGTCCTTGAACCAAGGGATCGATCTGCCGGAAAGAAATCACGGCATGGCGATAGGGCGATCGCCTTTCGCCACCAAAAGATCACGCGGGCGACCTTTGGAGTGGCGGAAGGGGTGGGATTCGAACCCACGGTGGAGTTGCCCCCACGGCGGTTTTCAAGACCGCTGCCTTAAACCACTCGGCCACCCTTCCGGCGGGAGGGGTTGTAGCGGAATTTGCGGCCGGCGGACATCTCGAAAAATCGGGTCAGGGGGCCAAGCGCGCGAGGCGGTCGAGGAGGGCGCGGTCGTGGAGGAGGGCCATGCGCTCCTTGGGGCCGAGCCAGGTGCGGGCCTCGTCGAGGGTCTCGGCCTCCACGACCTTGGCCTGGGCCAGCGTGTGGTCGACGTCGACACTACCGCGGGGGCGCGGCTCGGCGCTCGGCAGCATGCGGGTGTGGGCCTCGGCGAGGCCCGGGTCGGCGTGGAGCGCTGCGAGGGCGTCGGCCTCGTCGAGGCCGCGGGCCTGGTTGCGGGCGGCCAGCGCGCCGGCGCGGATGGCGATCGGGGGCGGGGCGCGCTCCTCCGGCGTCATCAGCAGGCCGCGACGCTTGAGGGCGAGGCCGAGCGCCAGCTGCCCGCTCGCCCAGGAGATCGGGATCGCGAGGACGAGGCCGAGGATCGTCGGCGCCATCCAGAGGAACAGCGACGTGGCGATGGCGAAGGCCGCGACGCCTGAGACCAGGCCCAACGCCGTATGCCAGCGGTGGCGGCGGACGATGTCGGCGAACGGGATCGAGCCGTCGTCGCGGCGCTGCGGGTTCCAGCCGGTGTCGCGCCCGGCGAGGATGCTGAACACCGAGCCCGACTGGATCACCATCGCGATCGGCGCGATCAGCGCGGACAGCAGGATCTCGATGAGGCAGGACGCGACCAGCCGTCCGGCGCCGCCGCAGGTCCGGCGCACCGGGCCGTCGATCAGCGCCAGGAGGAGGCCGAGGAACTTCGGCGCCAGCAGGATGCCCATGGTCAGCCCGAAGAGCTGCAACGCGCGCACCGGATCGAAGCGCGGGAAGACCGGGTAGAGGCCGAACTCGGTGGTGAAGTATTCGGGCTTCACGTAGGCCGTCTGCAGCACCAGCGCGATGCCGACCACGAGCTGGCACAGCCAGAACGGCGAGGCGGCGTAGCCGGCGATGCCGGTGGCGAAGTGCTGGCGCGAGGCCGGCTTCAGCCCCGCCGCCCCGATGATCCGCGCATGCTGGAGGTTGCCCTGCGCCCAGCGCCGGTCGCGCACCGCCACGTCGATCAGCGAGGGCGGGCTCTCCTCGTAGGAGCCCGGCAGCGTCGGCAGCATGTACACCGCCCAGCCGGCGCGGCGGATCAGGGCGGCCTCCACGAAGTCGTGGCTGAGCACGTGGCCGCCGAAGGGCGGTTTCCCGGGGAGGTCCGGCAGGCCGCAGGCGGCGGCGAAGGCCTTCGTGCGGATGATCGCGTTGTGGCCCCAATAGTTGCCGTCGCGGCCCGACCAGTGGCCGAGGCCGGTGGCGATCACCGGCCCGTAGATGCGGGCGGCGAACTGGGTCACCCGGGCGAACAGCGTGTTGCGGTTGATGATGAGCGGCAGCGTCTGGACGATGCCGGCATCCGGGTCGGCCTCCATCGCGCCGGCGAGCCGCACGACGCTGTCGCCGGTCATCAGGCTGTCGGCGTCGAGCACCAGCATGTGGTCGTAGGCGCCGCCCCAGCGGGTGACGAAGTCGCCGATGTTGCCGGCCTTGCGGTGGTGGTTCTTCCGGCGGTGGCGGTAGTACAGGCGGGCGTCGGGGCCGAGCGCGTCCCGCAGCGCTAGGAAGGCGCGCTCCTCCGCGATCCAGGCGTCGGCTTGCGTCGAATCCGAGAGCACGAACCAGTCGAAGGCGGGCCCGAGGCCGGTCGCGTCGACGGCCTCCCGCATCGCCTCGATCGCGGCGAAGGTGCGGGCGGTGCCCTCGTTGTAGACCGGCATCAGGATCGCGGTGCGGGTGGCGAGGCCCGCCGGCACCGGCGGCAGGCGCGGGCGGCGCAGCAGCACGGCGAAGCCCAGGATCGCGCTGGTGAAGGCGAGCGCGATCCACGAGAAGGTCAGCAGGAACAAGGCCACGAGCACGTACTGCAGGGCGGTGGGCGACCCTGAGACCGACACCGTCTCGTACATCTGCCAGCCGCCGTAGCCGGTCAGCAAAATCGCGCCGCCGAAGACGAGGAGGCGCGCGGCGTGGGGCCGCGCATGGTGGCGCGACGGCCGGTGCGCGAGCGCCGGATCCCAGGCAGCCAGGCTCTGCACCGGCATCGGGAGGGGCGATTCCGGGGGCAGGGCGTCCGCGAAGGCCGTCCCGGAGGGGCGGTCCGACGAGGCGTCGCGCCGTGCGGCCGCGGGGAGGGCGGAAACGTCGTCCATGCGCACGGCCTTCGATCGATTCTCGTCTGCGGGTCTCGCGTGGGGCGCCCGGTGCGGTCCTGCGGACCCCGGGTCCCCGCGGGCTTCTACGACGTCCAGCGGTAGAGCCAGGTCTCGGTCACCGGCCGTCCCGCCCGAACCAGGGCGAGGCGCAGCTCGCTCGCCCGCTCGCTGCCGGGATCGAGCTCGAAGGCGACGCGAACGGTCCTGCGCTCCGGGTAGCTGAAAAACTGCTGCCGGGCGATGCTGCCGGGAGACGCCGCCAGGGCGATGTCGAGGCCGCCCTCGGCAAACAGCCCGTCGCCGGTGAAGTCCACCAGGAACAGGCGGCGCGTGCCCGCGCTCCCGCGCCCGCTGCGGGTGCCCGTCACGCTTGCCGGCGGCGCGGCGGCGGGCGCCTGCCAGCACCAGTGCTGGCGGTAGCGGAAGGTGGTCTCCGAGCCGGCGGCGACGGCGTCCTTCGGGCGCCAATAGGCCAGCACGTTCTCGTTGAACTCGGAATCGCTCGGGATCTCGATCAGCGTCACCGCGCCGTCGGCCCAGGCGTCGGCGGGCTCGAGCCAGAGCGAGGGGCGCCACTCCCAGTGCTGCACGTCGTCCTCGAAATCCTCGTAGGTGCGCGCCCGTTGCATCAGGCCGAACCCCTTCGGGTTCTGATCGACGAAGGACGAGATCTGCAGCGCGTCCGGGTTGTGGACCGGGCGCCAGATCGCCTCGCCGGCCCCGTTGCGGATCTGCAGGCCGCCGGCCGAGAAGGCGGCGGCGCGGGCGTCGTCGACGCGGCGCCGGTCCTCGGGGCCGAACAGGTAGCTCGCCTGCATGCCGCCGAGGCCGAGGTGGTCGATCGCCTTGCGGGCGAAGATCGTGGTCTCGATCTCGGTGGTCGAGGCCTCGGTGCCGGGGCGGAGCACCATCCGCAGGGCGCCGGAGGCGGAGTCGGAATCGATCAACGCGTGCAGGACGAGGGCGCCGTCGGCCGGGCGCTCGATGAACACCGCGCGGAACACCGGGAACTCCTCGCCCCTTGCGTCGGCCGGCCGCAGCGTCAGCGCCCTCGCGTTGATGCCAAAACCCTGGCCCTTGGCGACGAGGCGGAAGAACGAGGCGCCCTGGAACACGGCGAAGTCCGACAGGTCGGGGCCGTCGGGAAAGCGGGCGCGCAGGCGGAACCCCGAGAAGCCCGGATCCTCCGAGAACTCCGGCAGCGCGAACCCGCCGGTGTCGAAGCGCGCCGGGTCGTAGGCGACCGGCCGGACCTGGCCGTCCTCCACCAGGAACAGCGCGACGCGGCCGGTGAAGATCGCGCCGCGATGCAGCGGCTCGATGGTGAAGCCGAGGTCGTCGCCGGCCCAGATCGCCGCGGCGGGCTTCGTGCGGATGGCGCCGTACTGCTCGCGGCTGAGGCCCTTCAGGCTGGCCGGGAGGTCGTCGGTGCGGGGGGCGGCGTAGGGGGCCTTGGCG
>NZ_VRUW01000220.1:0-931 GCF_008039475.1 Methylobacterium sp. WL12
TGTTTGATCCCAGGGTTTGATGGTGCAGTCTTCACGTCGGAGTGGAGGGATGAGCTATGGGCCAAGTTCTTCACGGCAGCGCCACGACGACTGAGGCGATCCGTCGAGCGATCCAGCATAGTCAAGCGAGCCTGAGGGCCCTCTCGAAGCGCTACGGGATCAACCAGAAGACGGTCGCCAAGTGGCGGCAGCGGACCTCGGTCGCCGACCAGCGCACGGGGCCGAAGGATCCTCGCTCGACGGTGTTGTCACCCGAGCAGGAAGCGATTGTCGTCGCCTTTCGTCGTCACACGCTCCTGCCCCTCGACGACTGCCTCTACGCGCTCCAGGCCACGATCCCGCACCTGACCCGCTCGTCGCTGCATCGTTGCCTGCAGCGCCACGGCATCAGCCGATTGCCGGAGGTCGACGGCGACAAGCCCAAGCGCTCGCGCTTCAAGGCCTACCCGCTCGGCTACTTCCACATTGATCTGGCCGAGGTTCACACGGCGGAAGGGCGGCTCTACCTGCTCGTCGCCATCGACCGCACGACCAAGTTCGCCTTCGTTGAGCTTCATGAGAAGGCGACACGGCGGGTTGCGGGTGACTTCCTCCGCCATCTCATCGAGGCCGTGCCCTACAAGGTGCACACGGTGCTCACCGACAACGGCACCCACTTCACGACACCCGGCAACGTTGCCTCGGCCGCATCCATCATCAAGGAGGCGATCGAGGCCGGAGAGACCTTCCGAGCCCACAGCTTTGAGTCCGCCTGCGCCCGAAACGATATCGACCATCGCCTGACCAAGCCGCGCCATCCCTGGACCAACGGTCAGGTCGAGCGAATGAACCGCACGATCAAGGACGCGACGGTCAAGCGTTACCACTATGACAGCCACGACAAGCTCCGCGCCCATCTGGCCGACTTCGTCAGCGCCTACAATTTTGGCCG
>NZ_VRUW01000221.1:0-910 GCF_008039475.1 Methylobacterium sp. WL12
CAAACGAAGCAGTCACTGATGCAGCACGTGCTGGCGATAAAGGAGTTCGCACAGTCTCAGCCTGCGAATTGCACCGTTGACCGCATCAGCCGCCGGATCGCTGGCGATTACGTCAGCCGCGTACTCATGCAGGCGGGCGGGAGTCAGAAGACGGTCAACCGGAAGATCAGTTCAATGTCCTCGATGTGGCGGTGGCTGCGGAAACGTGGCTTCGTTGAGGAGAACCCCTGGCAAGGCCAAGGCAGTTTCGGCAGCGCTGGCAAGCAGGAACGTCCGAAGCGGGCCTATGAGGCGCAGGAATTGGTCCGGCTCCTCAATGTCGATCCAAGAACGGTTGTCGGCGCGAGATACGGCCTCGTCCTGTTCGACCTGATCCGATTGGGCCTTCTGACTGGCTGTAGAATCGGTGAACTCTGTCAGCTTCGGGTCGAGGACGTGATCGAGTCACAGCAGGCATTCCGCATCCCACAGGGAAAAACCGAGAATGCTCGGCGCGTTATGCCTGTCCACCGGCTTGGCTGGCCCGTGATCCAACACCGAATGGCAAGCTCCTCTGATGGCTGGGTATTCTCAGGTCTCACGCCTGCGGGACCTGATGGCAAGAGAAGCTGGATCGTCGTGAAGCGGTACGCCACGTTTAGGCAGGCGATCCTCGGCCAAGGGGGAGGCGTGGACTTCCACAGCTTCAGGCGTTCCTTCGCCACCTACCTTGAGCGCGCATCAACGCATTCCATGGCGGTCAACAGCAGCGTCATCGCTGAGCTTATGGGGCACGTGAAGCCGACGCTGGCCTTGGCCGTCTACTCGTCAGGGCTGGTCCCTCAGCAGCTACGTGCGGCCATTGACGCGTTGGATCACGTGATCGAGCCCGAAGTGATCAGGCATCTCGGAGGCAAGCTCCGTGGTGCGT
>NZ_VRUW01000222.1:0-907 GCF_008039475.1 Methylobacterium sp. WL12
AGACCCCGTTTCATAATGGGGTGAGCGGCAGGTGTCGCGGGCGTTGGGAGAGTGTCTGACGCTCACCCTGGATCGCCGATGTGGACCCCTACCGCTCGCACCGAGCTTGCGCGCGAAAGCCGCCCCTACGCAACCTGTCTGACCGACGCTGAATGGGCCGTCGTCGGCGCGATGCTGCCTAGTCCCGCATCAAGGGGTCGCCCCTGGCGCTGGCCGATGCGGTGGGTGCTGGATGGGGTCCTGTATGTGTTACGGACAGGCTGCGCTTGGCGGCACCTGCCGCATGAGTTCCCACCCTGGTCGACCGTGCATCGCTGGTTCTTGCGCCTGTCAGCTTCGGGCGTGTTCGAGCGCCTCGCCCACGCCCTCACGATGGACGACCGCGAGCGAGCCGGGCGTGAGGCCAGCCCGACCGGTGCCGTCATGGATGCGCAGGCGGCGCGCTCGGGCGGCGTCGGCGTCGATGGAGAACGCGGCTACGATCCAGCCCGGCGTGTGGTGGGCCGCAAACGCCACGCGCTGACCGACACGGATGGCCGTCTTCTGATCGCCGCCGTCTCGCCTGCTGACCTCCACGACAGCCATGGAGGCGTTGCGCTTTTGCGTGCCTCGCGCGGTCTCTGGCCGTTCCTGGCCCACTGCTTCGCAGACCGAGCTTATCGAGGCGAGCGCGTCGGCACCGCGACGGCGATCACCATCGAGATCATTGCGCCCGACGAGGGACAGAAGGGCTTTGCGGTTCAACCGCGACGCTGGGTCATCGAGCGAACCTTCGGATGGATCAGTCGATGCCGCAGGCTCGCCCGTGATCACGAGGCGACGGCCTCTTCCGCACTCGCCTTCTTCGTCCTGGCAGCAGCCATGATCCTCGTCAGACGCCTGGCACGAGCGTTATGAAACGGGGTCT
>NZ_VRUW01000223.1:0-857 GCF_008039475.1 Methylobacterium sp. WL12
GTAATTACCCACCCCCGTAATCGTGAGGTTTAGGCGCCGACGGTTTTGAGGATGGTGCGGAACGGGCTGGCGCCGGTGAGGCGGGCGGTATCGACGACGGTGCGGATGGCGGCTTCGCCTTCGGCAGCCCACATCGCGCGATAGCCGTTGGTGACCTTCCGCTGGACGACGGACGGGCGCAGCAGCCGCTCGGAGCCGTTGTTGGTCGGCTCGACTGCGCCGGGGTGGGCGAGGAAGACGAGGAGCTGATTGCGCGCCCGGCCGATCTTGGCCTGCAGGTCGCGGGTCAGGTCGCAGCGGCTCGGCGTGGCGAGGATGGCGCCGAGCTGGCGATCCAGGTTCCGGCGCTTGGCGGCGAGCGTCGAGGCGGCCAGATCGGTGACGTGCTCGGCCAGGGCGAACACGGATCGCAGCCAGAGCTGCAAACGCCAGGGGACCGGATCATCGCTGGTCTCGACGGCGTAGGCGACATCGCGGGCGAGATGGGCGAGGCAGGTCTGGTGCGCGACTGCATGGCCCTGCTGGGCGGTGTAGCGGTCCGAGATCCAAACCGCCGGCCGATGCCCGTCCATCATCTCCCGCACCACGACGGCGCCCCGCGTCGGCGAAGCCTGATGAACGACCGCCTCGGCCGAGTGGAAGACCCAGTGGTAAGCGTTGCTGCCCTCGATGCGCACGCCGGTCTCGTCCGAGGCGACCACCGTGGCCCGGCGCAGGGTTGAGACGGCCTCGTCGCGGCCGGAGCGGAAGTGTTTCTGCGTGCGCTGGAGCAGGTTCATCAGCCCGCCCTGACTGAGGGTGAGCCCGAACAGATCCGACAGCGCCGCCTGCAGCCGCTCGTAGGACAGCGCCTGGAA
>NZ_VRUW01000224.1:0-856 GCF_008039475.1 Methylobacterium sp. WL12
AGCAGAAGCGGTGATCAAGGACATTCGCCGGGCCACACGTCGGCAGTTCTCGTCCGAGGAGAAGATCCGCGTGGTGCTGGAAGGCTTGCGTGGCGAGGACAGCATTGCCGAGCTTTGCCGACGTGAGGGGATCGCCGCCTCGATGTACTACGGCTGGTCCAAGGAGTTCCTGGAGGCTGGCAAGAGGCGCCTGTCCGGCGACACGGCTCGTGCGGCCACCACGGATGAGGTGCGGGATCTGCGCCGCGAGACGGGGGCGCTGAAGGAGGTCGTGGCTGATCTCGTCCTGGAGAACCGTCTGCTTAAAAAAAGCATGAGCGGGGCTGGGGGCGACGAGGCATGAGCTACCCGGCCCCCGAGAAGCTGGAGATCATCCGGCTGGTCGAGCAATCCCACCTGCCGGTGCGTGCCACCCTGGACAAGCTCGGCATCACCCGCTCGACGTTCTACCGCTGGTACGACGCCTACCAGCGCGGCGGCCCCGAGGCGTTGAATGACCATTCCTCAAGGCCGAGCCGGGTCTGGAACCGCCTAACTGCAGAGATCCGCGAGCAGATCGTTGCTCTGGCCTTGGAGCAGCCTGAACTCAGTCCGCGTGAGCTGGCGGTGCGCTTCACCGACGAGCGCCGCTACTTCGTCTCGGAAGCGACCGTCTACCGGTTGCTCAAGTCTCAGGACCTGATCACCAGCCCGGCCTATATCGTCATCAAGGCCGCCGACGAGTTCCGCGATAAGACCACCGCGCCCAACCAGCTTTGGCAGACGGACTTCACCGACCTGAAGGTCGTTGGCTGGGGCTGGTACGACCTGTCGACGGTCCTGGACGACTTCTCACGCTACATCGTCGCCTGGAAGC
>NZ_VRUW01000225.1:0-849 GCF_008039475.1 Methylobacterium sp. WL12
ATGTCGACGCTGCGCTTGCCGCCGCCACGCTTGGCTGGAGGGATCAGAGGCTCGATCAGCGCCCACTCGTCATCCGTCAGGTCGCTCGGATAACGAAGCTCGCTTCGATCGTAGCGGGTCCGGTTCTCAGTCGTCCACATCGGCAGCCTCCACACAGGCAGCCTTGAATCACAAACCCCTCACATCACTCAATATGTCGCCGGACAGACACTCAGATCACCCCGCGCATCATCCCCGCTGTGAAAGTGGCGAACGCGCTCGATGAACCGAACAGTTGGCGATTAGTGTATAATCAGAGATGAAGATGCATTAGCCTGAGCCATCATTGGTCCGATCCCGAAGATAGTAGTAACGGCTAGGAAGTAATTCGTGTATGATGTCGACTGGCAGAAGGGTGCGATTTCAATACTGATAGGAAACCTCCTCTTCCTGCGCTTCCATGATCTGACGCCGGTCCCGGGGCGCCTCTTTCGGAAACAATTTACGAGAAGCTCAATGCGCTCTTCCGCGCCGCGAGCCGGTGCTGAGCTAATGCCGAGGATAGCCGCTTCGTCGGCGGACGTGCAGTCTCATCCCTTTCGGGTTATGATCCCTGGTCGAGCGTTGCCATGCTAGACGCTGACACGGCGTGCGATTGGTCGGGATAGGACTAGCGGCAATACTTCTTCATCCGCGATTATGGTCCGCATCAGCCATTGTCGATGCAACTCGGAGATGTAGCCGCCGACACTTGAATCGCTCCAACCGCACAACGCAGTGCTGGGAATTTACTTTCTATTCCACAAAATCAAATTGATAAGACCAGCAATGAATATTGGCAATCTCGTTTTAGGCAGTATTATATTATAT
>NZ_VRUW01000226.1:0-848 GCF_008039475.1 Methylobacterium sp. WL12
GCGGGCCGCGTCCGGTCCCGAAGGTCCTAGTACGAGCCGAACTTGTAGTTCAGGCCGGCGCGCACGACAGCGAACTCGGTGCTGTTGTTGCGGTTCAGGCCGCTCTGCACGACGGTCACGCCCGGCGAGGTCAGGGTCACGGTGCCGGTCGAGTTGGTGGCGAAGGCGCCGTTGTTGCGGCCGTTCTGGTCGAGGTTCACGTACAGGCCTTCCACCTTCAGCGTCACGGCCGAGGAGCGGAAGAAGTTCAGGAACGAGTCGGTCGGCAGGGCGTACTCGACGCCGGCGCCGGCGGCCCAGCCGGTCTGGAAGTCGTTGCGGGACACGCCCGAACCGAAGTCACGGCCGCCGCCGCTGCCGTAGGCGAAGCCGCCGGTGCCGTACACGAGGGTGCGGTCGAAGGCGTAGCCGAGGCGACCGCGCACGGTGCCGAAGTAGTCGAGGCTGGAGATGCCCGACGGGTTGTAGATCAGGTTGCCCGGCAGGATGCCGCCGCCGACGACGCCGGGGGTGGCAGCAAAGCGGTTCCGGCCCTGACCGAAGTCGACGTACTGGGCGTCGGCCTCGACGCCGATCACGACGCCCGAGCCCGGGGTGAACTGGTAGTTGTAGCCGACCTGGCCACCGCCGGTGAAGCCGTCGTTGGCGCGGTTGCCGCCGAAGGCGAGCACGCCGCCGACGTTGCCGCCGGCCGGGCCGGCGAAGATCGCGTTGCCGGGCGAGACGCCGACGACGGTGGCGCCGCGGCGCTCGCTGGCATCGAAGCCGTAGCCGGCGTTGATACCGAAGTAGGCGCCGGTCCAGGTGAACACCGGAACGGGCGTGAACACCGGCGGCGGTGCGCGACG
>NZ_VRUW01000227.1:0-844 GCF_008039475.1 Methylobacterium sp. WL12
AGAGTCTGTCCGGCATCATGATGTTTTCTGACAGAGCTTTCGGGTCATGAGGCGGATGGAGGCCAAGAGGACGAACGCTCGCCCTTTCCGGCTTTTGCATTCCCAATCCTTCGCGAGACGGCGGCAGCGGTTGAGCCAACCGATCGTTCGCTCGACAATCCAGCGCTTGGGCAACACGACGAAGCCCTTGGCCTGATCGGACCGCCTGACGATCTCGACCGTGATCGTGCGGCAGACCTTGCGCAGACCATCTTGGAAGGTCGGTCCCTGATAGCCGCCGTCGGCGAAGAGCTTGAGCAGAAACGGGTAGAGGCCGAACAGCGTGGCCATCACCAGCACGCCGCCATCCCGATCCTGAATGTCGGCGGGATGGACGAGCGCGTGCATCAGCAGGCCCTGCGTGTCGACCAGGATGTGGCGCTTCTTGCCCCTGATCTTCTTGCCCGCGTCGTAGCCGGGCGGGTCGATCGAGCGCCCCCTTTTTCCGCGCCCTTCACGCTCTGGCTATCGATGATGGCTGCCGTCGGGCTGACCTCCCGACCCACACGCTCCCGGCAGGCGACGTAGAGCGTGTGATGGATCCGCTCCAGCGTGCCGTCATAGTCCCAGAGGTCGAAGTAGTCGTGCACCGTCGAGCGCGCCGCCAGATCCTTCGGGATCGCCCGCCATTGGCAGCCAGTGCTCAGCACGTACATCAGGCCGTTTACCACCGCCCGCATGTCGACGCTGCGCTTGCCGCCGCCACGCTTGGCTGGAGGGATCAGAGGCTCGATCAGCGCCCACTCGTCATCCGTCAGGTCGCTCGGATAACGAAGCTCGCTTCGATCGTAGCGGGTCCGGTTCT
>NZ_VRUW01000228.1:0-832 GCF_008039475.1 Methylobacterium sp. WL12
TGGCGCGCGAGAGCGTGATCCATCCAGGCCCCTGCGCCTGCCCGTCCTGCGGTGGGGTCCTGCGTCGGATCGGCGAGGACGTGACGGAGACCCTCGATTACGTGCCCGGCCGCTTCAAGGTGGTCCGCCACGTGCGCGAGGCGTTCGCATGCCGATCCTGCGAGGGGATGGTGCAGGCGCCCGCCCCGCATCACGCCATTGCCCGTGGGCGCGCCGGAGCCGGGCTGCTGGCCCATATCGCGGTGGCCAAGTTCGACGATCACCTGCCGCTCTACCGCCAGGCCGAGATCTATGCCCGGGACGGGGTAGACCTGGCCACCTCGACCCTGTCGGGCTGGGTGGGCGCGACGGCCGCCGCCCTCTCGCCGCTGGTCGACCTGCTCCGCCAGGACGTCCTGGCGGGCTCGGAGGTCCTCTACGGCGACGACACCCCTGTCCCGGTGCTGGCGCCGGGCCTGGGCCGGACGAAGACCGGGCGGCTCTGGGTCTATGTGCGCGACGAGCGGTCCCATGGCGGCGTGCGTCCGCCGGCCGCCGTGTTCCTGGCCTCCCCCGACCGCAGAGGCGAACGGCCGCTGGCGCATCTGGCCGGGTTCCAGGGCGTGCTGCACGCCGACGGCTATGCCGGCTTCAATCGCCTCTACGAGGGCGGGCGCACCGGCGGTGCCCTGATCGAGGCGGCGTGCTGGGCCCACACCCGGCGCAAGTTCTTCGACGTGCACGCCAAGACCGGCTCGGCCATCGCCGGGGAGGCGCTGGAGCGCATCGGCGCCCTCTACGCCATCGAACGCGAGATCGCCGGCCAGCCGCCCGATGAGCGACAGCGACGGCG
>NZ_VRUW01000229.1:0-824 GCF_008039475.1 Methylobacterium sp. WL12
TCCATGATCAGATCGCGCTGCCGGGTATTGAGTAGGTCAAGGAGGGCTTCGAGCTTGTCCATGGCGCGCTGTAGCGAGGCGGGCGTTTCTCGACAACATGGCGTTGCGAGCCGGGTAGTAGGTTAGTTCGAAATCCTATCGAAGTTGCCCCGGCCACAATAGGCGCGCACCCGCGTGGTATGACCAAGGGTATGACAAGTCACACGAGACGCGGCCATGTGATCTCAGTTTTCCCGAGCGGGCAACACCCGGGCTCTTATCGGTGGAGCATTACGGCGTTGTCCACCACATCGGTAACCCAGTCGCCCTACGCCTTCGCGACAGCGTTGGGAGCCACGATGTCTGCGGAATGTTGGCTGCGCGAAATCGCGAAGAGGGGCAGTGAATGACCTTGTCGTCGCTGATCATCGAGGAGCGGATGGACCGAGATCCGGCCTGAGCCACCCCTTCCATTTACATCCAGCGATATGTTGGAGAAACGACCACTTTCTCGACGCTCAAAGCTGTCAGAAAAAGTGAACATAATTCAAAAGCTCAGAATTTGATACGTAACGCAGTCGAACTGTTGCGCTCACACCGTTCGCATAAGCAAGACATGGCATGTCGGCTGGGCTGCACGGCTAAGCCAACGCCCGGGTCGACGCAAGTGAGCTTCACGCGACGGTCCAGGCGCTGCAAAACGAGATGGTTGACTACCGTGCCAGTCGCGACAGGTGGCGCGCCGAGGCCGAGGCCGAGAGGTCGTGTCCCAGGCGGTGGTGTAGCTGAGGGGTGGTCATCGGCGGTTGCCGGGTAGGGTCGGGTTGCGACGACCAACCCCGAAC
>NZ_VRUW01000022.1:0-64597 GCF_008039475.1 Methylobacterium sp. WL12
TCACACGCGGAAGGCCCGCCCGGCCCGCGCCGAAGCGCGTCGGCCCGCTGGAGTTCCTCGGGCAGGTACGCGACGAGGGCCGCAAGGTCACGTGGCCGACCCGCAAGGAGACCACGGTCACCACGATCATGGTGTTCGTGATGGTGGTGGTTGCGAGCCTGTTCTTCACGGTGGTGGATCAGGGCCTGCGCTACTTCGTCGGCCTGATCCTGGGTCTCTAGGACAACACACACCGCCTCGGGCCCCGGCCCGCCGCGAACGCTCAGGAGTCGATCAGAACCGTGTCGAAGCGCTGGTACATCGTCCACGCCTACTCGAATTTCGAGAACAAGGTCGCCCAGTCCATCAAGGATCAGGCAGCCCAGCGTGGGCTCATGGACCTCTTCGAGGAGGTGATGGTCCCGACCGAGAAGGTCGTCGAGGTCCGCCGCGGGCGCAAGGTCGACGCGGAGCGGAAGTTCTTCCCCGGCTACGTGCTGGTGAAGTGCGACCTCACCGACGAGGTCTACCACCTGATCAAGAACACCCCGAAGGTCACGGGCTTCCTCGGCGCTGACAAGTCGAAGCCGGTACCGATCCCGGATTCGGAAGCCGAGCGGATCAAGGGCCAGGTCGCCGAGGGCGTCGATCGTCCCAAGCCCTCGATCTCCTTCGAGATCGGCGAGACGGTCCGCGTCGCTGACGGTCCCTTCGCCTCGTTCAACGGCACCGTCGAGGAAGTCGACGAGAGCCGCTCGCGCCTGAAGGTCGCCGTGTCGATCTTCGGCCGCGCCACCCCGGTGGAACTCGAATACGCCCAGGTCGAGAAGGCCTGACGTAGAGCGGACGGAGAGCGGCGGAGAGGGCAGGGGCGACCCTTCTCCCCGCAGCTCGAACTTCGCCGATCACACGCGGAAGGCCCGCCCGGTTCGCCGCCGGGGTCCACGGTCCGCACCGCGACCTGCAACCGCCCGTCCGACCGAGCCTCAGGCAGCCCGGCGGCGCGCAATCATTTGGGAGCAGTCCCATGGCGAAGAAGATCACGGGCTACGTGAAGCTTCAAGTCCCGGCCGGCGCCGCCAACCCGTCGCCGCCGATCGGTCCCGCGCTCGGTCAGCGCGGCCTCAACATCATGGAATTCTGCAAGGCCTTCAATGCGAAGACCGCGCAGATCGAGAAGGGGACCCCGATCCCGGTCGTGATCACGGCTTATCAGGATCGCAGCTTCACCTTCGAGATGAAGCAGCCGCCGGTCACCTTCTTCCTGAAGAAGGCCGCGGGCCTGAAGATCGGCAAGAAGCCGGCCTCGGGCTCCAAGACCCCCGGCAAACCCGGCTCCAACGTCGGCAAGGTCTCCGAGGCGCAGCTTCGCGAGATCGCCGAGAAGAAGATGCCCGACCTGAACTGCGACTCGGTGGACGCCGCCGTCGCGATGATCCGTGGCTCCGCGCGGGCCATGGGCCTCGAAGTCACCGCGTAAGGGGAGGGCACCATGGCACACGAAGGCAAGCGCATCCGCGCCGCCCGCGAGGGCATCGACCCGACCAAGCTCTATGGCATCGCCGAGGCGGTCGCGATGGTGAAGGCCAAGGCCAACGCCAAGTTCGACGAGACCGTCGAGGTCTCGATGAACCTCGGCGTCGACCCGCGCCACGCCGACCAGATGGTCCGCGGCGTCTGCAACCTGCCCAACGGCTCCGGCCGGACGGTGCGGGTGGCGGTGTTCGCCCGCGGCGCCAAGGCGGACGACGCCCGCGCGGCCGGCGCCGACATCGTCGGCGCCGAGGACCTCCTCGAGATCGTCCAGGGCGGCAAGATCGACTTCGATCGCTGCATCGCCACCCCGGACATGATGCCGCTCGTCGGTCGCCTCGGTAAGGTGCTCGGCCCCCGCGGCCTGATGCCGAACCCGAAGGTCGGCACCGTCACCATGGACGTGAAGTCCGCGGTCGCCGGCGCCAAGGGCGGCTCGGTCGAGTTCCGCGTCGAGAAGGCGGGCATCGTCCACGCCGGCATCGGCAAGGTCTCGTTCGACGAGCAGAAGCTCGTCGAGAACATCAAGGCGTTCGCCGACGCGGTGGCCAAGGCCAAGCCCGCCGGCTCCAAGGGCACCTACATCCAGCGCATCGCCGTCACCTCGACGATGGGCCCGGGCGTGAAGGTCGAGCCGGGCTCCGTCCTCGGCGCCTGATCCGTCCCGCACGAACGACGAAGCGCCCGGCCCCTGCGGCCGGGCGTTTTTCGTTTGAGTCCTCCCGCTGCGGGCCACCGATGACGTCTCACGTCGACATCCTGGCCAGCCAGCGGAACGGAACGCTCTATACCGGTTCCACGACGGATCTCGCACGACGCGTCTGGGAGCATCGGCCTGCAGTGACGCCCGGCTTCACCAAGACCTACGGCGTCGTGATGCTGGTCTGGTCCGAGGATCATCCGCGCATCATCGACGCTCGGATTCGTGAGTACGCGATCAAGCGCTGGCGGCGAGCCTGGAAGCTGGCGCTGATCGAGGCGATGAACCCGGATTGGCGTGATCTGTATCTCGATCTCAATCAGTAGCCAGAGCCGCTGCGCGGCGCTTTCCATGCTGGGTCCCGGATCGGGTTCCGCTTCGCTTCACCCGTCCGGGAAATCGGGTGCGCATGACTCGACCCTGGCAGCAAACCCTCGCCGTTTTCCCGGACGCCTGAAGCGTCAGCGAAAGGCGAGCCGGGCCCCAGCACGAGAAGCGCCGCGGAGCGGCTCCATACCCGCCATCACGATGCAGATTGCCGCAGCGAAGGGGGGCGCCATCGCCCGTGCCTGTGCTAAATAGACGGCATGCGATGCACCCTCCCCGTACAGACCAAGCGACGCATCCTATGCGTCTTCCCCGCCTACACGCCGTCCTTCGGGACGTTCTCCCACGCCTACCCGTTGATGGGCGGCGTGAAGGCCTTCATGCCGCCGCAGGGGCTCCTGCTGATCTCGGCCTACATGCCGGAAGGCTGGGAGTGCCGGTTCGTCGACGAGAACATCAAGCGCGCCACGCCTGAGGAGTTCGCCTGGGCCGACGCGGTGTTCGTGTCGGGCATGCACATCCAGGAGCCGCAGATCCACGAGATCGCCAAGCGTGCGCACGCCGCCGGCAAGGTGACGGTGCTCGGCGGCCCCTCGGTCTCGGGCGCCCCGGAGAAGTACCCAGACTTCGACTACCTCCACATGGGCGAGATCGGCGACGCCACGGACGAGCTGGTATCGATCCTCGACCGCGACCTGACGCGCCCCTCGGCCCAGGTTCGGCTCGAGACGAAGGAGCGGCTGCCGCTCTCCGACTTCCCGGCGCCGGCCTACGAGGCGGCTCCGTTGAAGCGCTACCTGATCGGCTCGCTGCAATTCTCGTCGGGCTGTCCGTACCGCTGCGAGTTCTGCGACATCCCGCAGCTCTACGGGCGCCAGCCGCGGCTGAAGAGCGCCGAGCAGATGTGCGCCGAGCTCGACGCGATCATCAGCCAGCCCGGCCACCCGGCGGTGGTCTACTTCGTCGACGACAACTTCATCGCCAACCGCAAGGCGACGCGGGACATGCTCCCGCACCTGGTGGCGTGGCAGAAGAAGAACGACTACCCGCTCCAGTTCGCCTGCGAGGCGACCCTGAACATGGCCAAGCAGCCCGAGATCCTCGAGCTGATGCGCCAGGCGAACTTCATGACCGTGTTCGTCGGCATCGAGACGCCGGAGGAGGACGCGCTCAAGGGCATCGACAAGACCCACAACGCCGCCGTGCCGATGTACGGCGCGATCGAGACGCTCAACTCCTACGGGCTCGAAGTGACCTCGGGCATCATCCTCGGCCTCGACACCGAATCGGACGCTTCCGAGCAGTACCTGATCGACTTCATCGACAAGTCGGGCATCCCCGTCCTGACGATCAACATTCTCCAGGCGCTGCCGAAGACTCCGCTCTGGGACCGGCTCGAGAAGGAGGGGCGGCTGCTCCACGACGCCAGCCTCGAATCGAACGTGCTGTTCAAGCGTCCGCACGACACCGTGGTGTCGAGCTGGCGCCGGGCCATCGCGCACGCCTACGAGCCGGAAAAGATCTTCGAGCGCTTCAAGCACCAGTGCGCGACGACCTATCCCCACCGGATCAAGACGCCGACCAAGGGCAAGCTCACCTTCACCAACCTACGCCGCGGGCTGATCCTCGGGTTCAACATCATCACCCGGGTCGGCATCTTCTCCGACTACCGGCGGCCGTTCTGGTCGGCGGCCGGCTACGCCCTGAAGCGCGGGCAGATCGAGGCGGTGTTCAACATGGGCTTCGTCGCCCACCACCTGATCCGCTTCACCCGCGAGGCCCTGCGCGGCGAGCACAACGCCTCGTTCTACGCGGCCAAGGCCGCCGAGACGGAGGCCGCGCGGCAGCGCTCGTGGTGGGAGAACGCGCGCAAGCGCTTCGTGCCGGAGCGCGAGGCGGCCTAGGGCCGCGACGGCCGGCGCGGCGCGACCACGTCGGAAAAGTCGCGTTTCGGCACTTGGCAGGGCGCTTGCTTCGCTCTATACACCGCGCTCCACGCAATTTTCATGTTTGTTGATGGAGCCCGTCCGCCCGGGCGGGCTCCGTATCGAGACGCCGCCTGGGTGACCGGGCGTCGATGGCCGGCAGGACCTAAGGGGTGAAAACCTCTGAAGGCCGTGTCCGGCTATGTCCTGTCCGAGACTGCAGGTGCCGGTTCGCCGGCTTAATCCGCAAAGCCTGCACAGACGGGGAAGACCGCAGTTTCGAAGCGCCCGACCGATGAGGGACGGCGTGAAGGCATCGGTTTGAACCATCTCAGCCCTTAGGCATCGCACCCCTCGCGGGGGCGGCACCGGGGGACAGGGCCGTGAAGCGTCGTCCAGGACGTTTTCGGCTTAACCAAGGTCGAAGTTCCGTCCCGGGCGGCACGTGCAACCGGCGGACCCATTCTCGGGTTCCGCTCAAACCGGAGAGAGCCCCAGTGGACAGGACAGCAAAAGCTGATCTCGTCTCGACGCTCAACGGCGTGTTCGCAAAGAGCGCCGTCGTCGTCGTGGCCCACTACAAAGGCCTCACGGTCGCCGAGATGCAGAAGCTGCGTTCGCAGATGAAGCTGGCCGGCGCCACCGTGCAGGTCGCGAAGAACAGCCTCGCCAGCATCGCTCTCGATGGCACGGACGTCGCCTCCATCAAGCCCCTCCTGAAGGGCCCGACCCTGCTCGCCTATTCGAGCGATCCGGTCGCGGCCGCCAAGGTGGCAGTGGATTTCGCCAAGGCAAACGACAAGCTCGTGATCCTCGGCGGCGCCATGGGTGCGACCGCTCTGAACCCGGACGGCGTGAAGGCCCTCGCCTCGCTTCCGTCCCTCGACGAACTGCGCGCCAAGATCGTGGGCCTCGTCCAGGCTCCCGCGACCAAGATCGCTCAGGTCGTCAACGCGCCGGCGGCCAAGCTCGCCCGCGTATTCGGAGCCTATGCCATCAAGGACGAAGCGGCCTGACGGTCGTTCACCCCTTTCAAACCCATCCCTTCACACCGATATCGTTAGAGGATCATCACCATGGCTGATCTTGCCAAGCTCGTTGACGACCTGTCGTCGCTGACCGTTCTCGAGGCCGCCGACCTCGCCAAGATGCTCGAAGAGAAGTGGGGCGTCTCGGCTGCCGCCGCCGTCGCCGTGGCCGCCGGCCCGGCCGCCGGTGCGGGCGCCGCCGCCGTCGAGGAGCAGACCGAGTTCACGGTCATGCTCGCCGCCGTCGGCGACAAGAAGATCGAGGTCATCAAGGAGGTCCGCGCGATCACCGGCCTCGGCCTCAAGGAAGCCAAGGACCTCGTCGAGGCGGCCCCGAAGGCCGTCAAGGAGTCCGTCACCAAGGACGAGGGCGAGAAGCTCAAGGCGCAGCTCGAGAAGGCCGGCGCCAAGGTCGAGCTCAAGTAAGTCGACGACGGGCCGCACCCGGCCCGTCACCCACGGCGGCTCTCTCGGGAGTCGGCCGTGACCGCAGCCCGCGGGTGTTCGCACCCGCGGGCTGAGGCCGCTTCAAGCGGCCGGCGAACCCTGGAACGGGTTTCGGCTTGGGACAAGCCGCTGGGAACAGTCGATTCGGGTGGCGCGGTCCGGCGGGACGCGAGCCATGGCCCGGTGCGGGAGTTGGAAAAACTTCCCCGGGCGACCAGGACGCGAAGATGGTGGAGCGAGGTCACATGGCCAATACGCTGGTCGGTCGCAAGCGCATTCGGAAGTTCTTCGGCAAGATCAAGGAAGTCGCCGAGATGCCGAACCTCATCGAGGTTCAGAAGGCGTCCTACGACCAGTTCCTGATGATGCACGAGCCCGAGGGCGGTCGCGGCGACGAGGGCCTGCAGAGCGTGTTCCGGGGCGTATTCCCGATCTCGGACTTCTCCTCGACGGCGCTGCTCGAGTTCGTGCGCTACACCTTCGAGCAGCCGAAGTACGACGTCGACGAGTGCCGCCAGCGCGGCATCACCTTCGCGGCCCCGCTGAAGGTGACCCTGCGGCTGATCGTGTTCGATGTCGATCCCGACACGGCGGCGAAGTCGGTCAAGGACATCAAGGAGCAGGACGTCTACATGGGCGACATGCCCCTGATGACGGAGAACGGCACCTTCATCGTCAACGGCACCGAGCGCGTCATCGTCTCGCAGATGCACCGCTCGCCGGGCGTGTTCTTCGACCACGACAAGGGCAAGACCCACTCGTCGGGCAAGCTGCTGTTCGCCGCCCGCATCATCCCGTATCGCGGCTCCTGGCTCGACGTCGAGTTCGACGCCAAGGACATCGTGCACGTCCGCATCGACCGGAAGCGCAAGCTGCCGGTGACGTCGCTGCTCTATGCGCTCGGCCTGTCGGGCGAGGAGATCCTGTCCACCTTCTACAACAAGGTCGTCTACGACCGGGACGGCGCCGACTGGCGCGTGCCGTTCGACGCCGAGCGGCTGAAGGGCTTCAAGGCCTCGGTCGACATGATCGACGCCGATTCCGGCGAGGTCGTGCTCGAAACCGGTAAGAAGCTGAACGCCCGCAACGCCCGCCAGATCGCCGAGAAGGGCACCAAGTTCCTCAAGGCGACCGACGAGGACCTGGTCGGCCAGTACGTCGCCGAGGACCTCGTCGACGTGAAGACCGGCGAGATCTGGGCCGAGGCCGGCGAGGAGATCTCCGAGAAGCTGCTCAAGGCGCTGGAAGAGGTCGGCGTCGCCGAGATCCCGGTGCTCGACATCGACCACGTCAACATCGGCCCCTACATCCGCAACACGTTGGCCGTGGACAAGAACTCCGCTCGCGAGGGCGCGCTGTTCGACATCTACCGCGTCATGCGCCCGGGCGAGCCGCCGACGCTGGAGACGGCGGAAGCGATGTTCCACTCGCTGTTCTTCGACAGCGAGCGCTACGACCTGTCCGCCGTCGGCCGCGTGAAGATGAACATGCGCCTTGACCTCGATGCCGAGGACACCGTCCGCACCCTCCGCAAGGAGGACATGCTGTCGGTCGTCATGGCGCTCGTGGAGCTGCGCGACGGCAAGGGCGAGATCGACGACATCGACCACCTCGGCAACCGCCGCGTCCGGTCGGTCGGCGAGCTGATGGAGAACCAGTACCGCCTCGGCCTGCTCCGCATGGAGCGCGCCATCCGCGAGCGCATGAGCCAGGTCGACATCGACACGGTGATGCCGCAGGACCTCATCAACGCGAAGCCCGCGGCGGCCGCGGTGCGCGAGTTCTTCGGCTCGTCGCAGCTGTCCCAGTTCATGGACCAGACCAACCCGCTCTCCGAGGTGACGCACAAGCGCCGCCTCTCGGCGCTTGGCCCGGGCGGCCTGACCCGCGAGCGCGCCGGCTTCGAGGTGCGCGACGTGCACCCGACCCACTACGGCCGCATCTGCCCGATCGAGACGCCGGAAGGCCCGAACATCGGCCTGATCAACTCACTCGCCACCTTCGCGCGCGTGAACAAGTACGGCTTCATCGAGACCCCGTTCCGTCGGGTCAAGGACGGCGTCGTCACCAACGAGGTCTCGTACCTCTCCGCGATGGAGGAGGCGAAGTACTACGTCGCCCAGGCCAACGCGCAGATGGACGAGAACAAGAAGCTCACCGAGGAGCTGGTGGTCTGCCGCCGCGCCGGCGACGTGATCGTCGTCGGCCCCGAGCGCGTCGACCTGATGGACGTGTCGCCGAAGCAGCTCGTGTCGGTGGCCGCGGCGCTGATCCCGTTCCTCGAGAACGACGACGCCAACCGCGCGCTGATGGGCTCGAACATGCAGCGGCAGGCCGTGCCGCTGGTCCGCGCCGACGCGCCGTTCGTCGGCACCGGCATGGAGGCCGTGGTCGCCCGCGACTCGGGCGCCGCCATCGCCGCTCGCCGCTCCGGCATCGTTGATCAGGTGGACGCCACCCGTATCGTCATCCGGGCCACCGAGGAGGCCGACGCCACCAAGCCCGGCGTCGACATCTACCGCCTGCAGAAGTTCCAGCGCTCCAACCAGTCGACCTGCATCACGCAGAAGCCGCTGGTCCGCGTCGGAGAGCCGGTGAAGAAGGGCGAGATCATCGCCGACGGCCCGTCCACCGAGTTCGGCGAGCTCGCGCTCGGCCGCAACGTCCTCGTCGCGTTCATGCCGTGGAACGGGTACAACTTCGAGGACTCGATCCTGCTTTCCGAGCGGATCGTGAAGGATGACGTGTTCACCTCGATCCATATCGAGGAATTCGAGGTGATGGCCCGCGACACCAAGCTGGGTCCGGAGGAGATCACCCGCGACATCCCGAACGTCTCGGAGGAGGCACTCAAGAACCTCGACGAGGCCGGCATCGTCTACATCGGCGCCGAGGTGCATGCGGGCGACATCCTCGTCGGCAAGATCACCCCGAAGGGCGAGAGCCCGATGACGCCGGAGGAGAAACTCCTTCGCGCCATCTTCGGCGAGAAGGCGTCCGACGTGCGCGACACGTCGCTCCGGGTTCCCCCGGGCGTGACCGGCACGATCGTCGAGGTCCGGGTGTTCAACCGCCACGGCGTCGACAAGGACGAGCGCGCCCAGGCGATCGAGCGCGAGGAGATCGAGCGCCTCGCCAAGGACCGCGACGACGAGCAGGCGATCCTCGACCGCAACACCTACGCCCGCCTCTCCGGCGTGCTGATCGGCCAGGCGCCGATCGCCGGCCCGAAGGGGTTCAAGAAGGAGACCACGCTGACGCGTGAGCTCATCAACGAGTACCCGCGCTCGCAATGGTGGCAGTTCGCCGTCGTCGAGGACCGTCTCATGACCGAGATGGAGGCGATGCAGAAGCAGTACGACGAGTCGAAGAAGCGCCTCGAGCAGCGCTTCCTCGACAAGGTCGAGAAGCTGCAGCGCGGCGACGAGTTGCCCCCCGGCGTGATGAAGATGGTCAAGGTCTTCGTCGCGGTGAAGCGCAAGATCCAGCCGGGCGACAAGATGGCCGGCCGCCACGGCAACAAGGGCGTGGTCTCGCGGATCGTACCGATCGAAGACATGCCGTTCCTCGAGGACGGGACCCACGCCGACATCGTGCTCAACCCGCTCGGCGTGCCCTCGCGCATGAACGTCGGCCAGATCCTCGAGACCCACCTCGGCTGGGCCGCGGCCGGCCTCGGCCGCAAGGTCGGCAAGGCGGTCGACGCCTACCTGAAGAGCCAGGACATCGAGCCGCTGCGGGCCGAGATGCAGGCGATCTACTCCCCGTCGGAGCTGGAAGGCCTGTCGGACGAGGACATGGCCGAGGCCGCCAACAACGTGCGCCGCGGCGTGCCGATGGCGACCCCGGTGTTCAACGGCGCCAAGGAAGCCGACATCGAGACCATGCTGGAGATGGCCGGCCTCGACCGCTCGGCGCAGTCGACGCTCTATGACGGGCGCACCGGCGAGCCCTTCGACCGCAAGGTGACGATGGGCTACATCTACATGCTGAAGCTCCACCACCTCGTGGACGACAAGATCCACGCGCGCTCGATCGGCCCGTACTCGCTGGTCACCCAGCAGCCGCTCGGCGGAAAGGCGCAGTTCGGCGGGCAGCGCTTCGGCGAGATGGAGGTCTGGGCGCTGGAGGCCTACGGTGCGGCCTACACGCTGCAGGAGATGCTCACGGTGAAGTCGGACGACGTGGCCGGCCGCACCAAGGTCTACGAGGCGATCGTCCGCGGCGACGACACCTTCGAGGCCGGCATTCCCGAGAGCTTCAACGTGCTGGTGAAGGAGATGCGGTCGCTCGGTCTCAACGTCGAGCTGACCTCGTCCAAGAAGGCCGCCAACGACGCCCTCGAGCCGCCCGCCGACGCGGCCGAGTAATCGGACGCCTCGTCGAGCGAAGTGGAAGCCGGTTCGCGTGAAGACGATGCGGACCACGAAGGACACGACACCTCCCGTGCCGGCAGCGATGCCGGCACGGTTCGAGCGGGGAGGGGCGGAGCCTCCGGACGGGCCGACGGCCAGCGGCGCCCCGACGGGCGCGGCGCCGAGTTGATTTCAAGACGCGGACGGCGCCGGCGCAGGGCGCGCGTTCCCGTCAAGCAAGGAGCGGATCATGAACCAAGAGGTCATGAACCTTTTCAACCAGCAGGC
This sequence comes from Methylobacterium sp. WL12, assembly GCF_008039475.1. Classification (NCBI taxonomy): domain Bacteria; kingdom Pseudomonadati; phylum Pseudomonadota; class Alphaproteobacteria; order Hyphomicrobiales; family Methylobacteriaceae; genus Methylobacterium; species Methylobacterium sp. WL12. The sequence goes on from NZ_VRUW01000022.1 coordinate 10,583, forward strand.
TCAGCCCCAGAGCTTCGACCAGATCAAGATCTCAATCTCCAGCCCCGAAAAGATCCTCTCGTGGTCTTACGGCGAGATCAAGAAGCCCGAGACGATCAACTACCGGACGTTCAAGCCGGAGCGTGACGGCCTGTTCTGCGCCCGCATCTTCGGGCCGATCAAGGACTACGAGTGCTTGTGCGGCAAGTACAAGCGCATGAAGTACAAGGGCGTCATCTGCGAGAAGTGCGGCGTCGAGGTCACCCTCGCGCGCGTCCGGCGCGACCGCATGGGCCATATCGAGCTCGCCGCCCCCGTCGCCCACATCTGGTTCCTGAAGTCGCTGCCGAGCCGCATCGGCCTGCTGCTCGACATGCCGCTCAAGGACCTCGAGCGGATTCTCTACTTCGAGTCCTACTGCGTCATCGAGCCGGGCCTCACCCCCCTCAAGGAGCGTCAGCTCCTGTCGGAGGAGGAGTACCTGCGCGCCCAGGAGGAGTACGGCGAGGATTCGTTCACGGCGATGATCGGCGCCGAGGCGATCCGCCGGATCCTCCAGGAGCTCGACCTCGACGGCATCGCCGACGCGCTGCGCGAGGAGATCGCGACCACCACCTCCGAGCTGAAGCCCAAGAAGCTCTTGAAGCGCCTCAAGATCATCGAGGCGTTTCAGATGTCGGGCAACAAGCCCGAGTGGATGATCCTGACCGTCGTCCCCGTGATCCCGCCGGACCTGCGTCCGCTGGTTCCGCTCGACGGCGGCCGCTTCGCCACGTCGGACCTGAACGACCTCTACCGCCGCGTGATCAACCGCAACAACCGCCTCAAGCGGCTGATCGAGCTTCGCGCGCCCGACATCATCATCCGCAACGAGAAGCGGATGCTGCAGGAGGCCGTCGACGCGCTGTTCGACAACGGCCGCCGCGGCCGGGTCATCACCGGCGCCAACAAGCGTCCGCTGAAGTCGCTCGCCGACATGCTCAAGGGCAAGCAGGGCCGCTTCCGCCAGAACCTGCTCGGCAAGCGCGTCGACTACTCCGGTCGCTCGGTCATCGTGGTCGGCCCCGAGCTGAAGCTGCACCAGTGCGGCCTGCCGAAGAAGATGGCGCTCGAGCTGTTCAAGCCCTTCATCTACGCGCGCCTCGACGCCAAGGGCTTCTCGGCCACCGTCAAGCAGGCGAAGAAGCTCGTCGAGAAGGAGAAGCCCGAGGTCTGGGACATCCTCGATGAGGTGATCCGCGAGCATCCCGTGATGCTCAACCGCGCGCCGACGCTCCACCGTCTCGGCATTCAGGCGTTCGAGCCGAAGCTGATCGAGGGCAAGGCGATCCAGCTGCACCCGCTGGTCTGCGCCGCGTTCAACGCCGACTTCGACGGCGACCAGATGGCCGTGCACGTTCCCCTGAGCCTCGAGGCTCAGCTGGAGGCGCGCGTCCTGATGATGTCGACCAACAACATCCTGCACCCGGCCAACGGCCAGCCGATCATCGTGCCCTCGCAGGATATCGTGCTCGGCCTGTACTACCTCTCCATCGTCGGCGAGGGCTTGGTCGGCGCGTTCCAGCCCGACCACAAGACCAACCCGATGCAGGGCGTCTACGGCGACATGGGCGAGCTCGAGCACGCGCTCGCCGCGAAGTCCGTGAAGCTGCACTCGAAGATCAAGTGGCGCTGGAAGGGCATCGGCCCCGACGGCCAGCCGCTTACCAAGACCTACGACACCACGCCCGGCCGGGTGATCCTGTCCGGCGCGCTGCCGCTGCACGCCAAGGTGCCCTTCGACGTCGTCAACAAGCTGATGACCAAGAAGGAGATCTCGTCGATGATCGACACCGTCTACCGCCACTGCGGTCAGAAGGAGTCGGTGATCTTCTGCGATCGCATCATGGCGCTCGGCTTCAACCATGCGTTCAAGGCCGGCATCTCGTTCGGCAAGGACGACATGGTCGTGCCCGAGAACAAGTGGACCATCGTCGACACCACGCGCACGCTGGTGAAGGACTACGAGCAGCAGTACAACGACGGCCTGATCACTCAGGGCGAGAAGTACAACAAGGTGGTCGATGCCTGGGCCAAGTGCTCGGACAAGCTCGCCGCCGAGATGATGCTCCGGATCTCGACCGTCCAGAAGGACGAGGACGGCGCCGACAAGCAGATCAACTCGATCTACATGATGAGCCACTCCGGTGCGCGCGGTTCGCCGGCGCAGATGAAGCAGCTCGCCGCCATGCGTGGCCTGATGGCCAAGCCCTCGGGCGAGATCATCGAGACGCCGATCATCTCAAACTTCAAGGAAGGCCTCGACGTGCTCGAGTACTTCAACTCCACCCACGGCGCCCGCAAGGGCCTCGCGGACACGGCGTTGAAGACCGCCAACTCGGGCTACCTGACCCGTCGTCTCGTCGACGTGGCCCAGGACGCGGTCATCCGCGAGGTCGATTGCGGCACGACCAACGGCATCAAGATGCGCGCCATCATCGATGCCGGCCAAGTCGTCGCCACGCTGGCGATCCGCATCCTCGGCCGCGCCACGGCGGAGGACCTGGTCGCCCAGGACGGCACGGTCATCGTCAAGACCGGCGAGACCATCGAGGAGCGTCACCTGCCCGCCATCCAGGCGGCCGGGATCCAGGAGGTGAAGATCCGCTCGGTGCTGGTGTGCCAGACCCGTCAGGGCGTCTGCGCCACCTGCTACGGCCGGGATCTGGCCCGCGGCACGCCCGTCAACATGGGCGAGGCCGTCGGCGTCATCGCGGCGCAGTCGATCGGCGAGCCGGGCACCCAGCTCACCATGCGCACCTTCCACATCGGCGGCGCGGCGCAGATCGCGGATTCGTCCTTCATCGAGTCGAGCTTCGAAGGCACGATCAAGATCCGCAACCGCGCGATTGCTAAGAACTCGGACGGCGACCTGATCGCCACCGGCCGCAACGTGGCCGTGGTGGTCGTCGGCTCCGACGGCACGGAGCGGGCGGTGCACCGCCTGCAGTACGGCGCGCGCCTGCGCGTCGATGACGGCGACAAGGTGAAGCGCGGCCAGCGCATCGCCGAGTGGGACCCCTACACCCGTCCGATCATCACCGAGACGGACGGCGTCGTGATGTACGAGGACATGGTCGACGGCCAGTCGATCACCGAGACCACCGACGAGTCGACCGGCATCGCCAAGCGCGTCGTCATCGACTGGCGCGGCTCGGCGCGCACCTCGGACCTCAAGCCGGCGATGGTGGTCGTCGATTCCGAGGGCAAGCCGGTCAAGCTGCCGCGCGGCTCGGACGCCCGCTACTTCCTCCCGGTCGACGCCATCATCGGCTACGACCCGGGCGGCTCGGTGAAGGCCGGTGACATCCTCGCCCGCGTCTCCACCGACTCGGCCAAGACCCGCGACATCACCGGCGGTCTGCCGCGGGTGGCGGAGCTGTTCGAGGCGCGGCGCCCGAAGGACGCGGCGATCATCGCCGAGAAGTCGGGCACCATCGCCTTCGGGCGCGACTACAAGAACAAGCGCCGCTTGTCGCTGACGCCGCATGACGGCTCGGAGACGGTCGAGTACCTGATCCCGAAGGGCAAGCACATCCACCTTCAGGACGGGGACGTGGTCGAGCTCGGCGACTACATCGTCGACGGCAACCCGGCGCCGCACGACATCCTGGCGATCAAGGGCGTGGAGGAGCTTGCGGCTTACCTCGTCAACGAGATCCAGGAGGTCTACCGGCTCCAGGGCGTGTCGATCAACGACAAGCACATCGAGGTCATCGTCCGGCAGATGCTGCAGAAGGTCGAGATCACCGATGGCGGCGACTCGGACATCCTGGCGGGCGACCAGATCGACCGCACGGAGCTGACCGAGGTCAACGAGAAGCTGCTCGCCGAGGGCAAGAAGCCGGTCCAGGGCGTCCCCGTCCTGCTCGGCATCACCAAGGCCTCGCTGCAGACGAAGTCGTTCATCTCGGCGGCCTCGTTCCAGGAGACCACTCGCGTCCTCACAGAGGCGGCGGTCAACGGCAAGGTCGATCACCTCGAAGGCCTTAAGGAGAACGTCATCGTCGGCTCGCTCATTCCGGCGGGCACCGGCTCGATGGTGGCCGACATCCGCGCGGTGGCACGCCGCCGCGACAGCATGATCCTCCAGCAGAAGGCGTCCGACAGCGGCGCCCGCCCGCTGGGCGAGCTGCCCTCGGCTGCTGCCGAGTAGGCCGCAAGCGCTCCACGACATGCGAAAGGGCGGCCCGGTGGGCCGCCCTTTTCGTTTCAGGGTCGGGCGCTGCGGGCTGAAACGGAGGATTCCGCGCAAGCGGAACCATGACCTTGGCCGTTCGTTCTGAGATCATGGAACACGTCAAGTCCACAATCCTCACGACCGCCGCGCTCGTCACGGGATTGATCACGGCCGCACATGTGCTGCATCCGCGTGATCCGGCCTTCGAGACGCGTCGCGGACACTCTGTCGTCGCGATCGCCGAGGCGGCGACGGCCTGGAACGACCCGCCGGCCCGCACGGCGCCGGTGGTGGAGGCGGCCCTGGTGCGCCCAGCCTCCTTCACCCTCCTGCCGATCGCGATGACGGCGAGCCTGTCGAGCGTCGAGGATCAGGCCGAGGCGCGTCCGGTGCGCAAGGCCGAGCACGTCCACGCCCGCCGGCCGATCGCCTCCACGCCGCGCAGCCAGCCGGCGACGGCACGGGTCGCGGAGCAGGCCGCAACCCCGGTCGCCTCGACCGCACAGCCGGGCAGGGCGGCCCAGGGCGACCCGATCGGCGACCTGATGAAGGCTCTGGGCCTCAACCGCGACAGCGAAGGCTGACACCGGCCTTCAGAGCCGCCCGGGGCGGCAGCGGTGGTAGACTAGCTTGGCCGCCAAACGGGTGCGTCACGCCCGGAAACACGTCCCCGCACGCCCACGACCCGTACTTTTTGATCCGCCGCCTCTTGGCCGAAGCTTGCCTACGAGCGTCAGCTCGCTCAGCGCTTCTTTCCGAGCTCGGTCGCGATGTCCTTGATCATGCGGCCGGCCTTGCGGTGCGCCGTGGTGAGCTGGTCCTGCGTCACGCCCCAGCGCTTCATCCAGTACTCGACCGCCTTCCGCTCGGAGAGGTCGAGCCGGTCCTTGTCGATGAAGCCGCGCTTGTCCTTCAGCCCTGCCATGGTCGCCTTCGAAAGAATGTCCGCGCCGAAACCGCGCCTGGTTCAGCATAGAGCAAGCGGGCAGGGGATACGGGAGCCAAGATCGTTCGCCGATGTCGCGCAGCAGGCTGGGCATTGCGTGCGCAAAGCGTTCGCTGCCCGAATAGTACCCGAGCGCGCGATCGTCCAAACATCTGGTGTTTCGGAAGCGAGAGACCGCGCCATCCGCGTCTCTCTCGAAGTCGGGTTCGCGTAAGAACCGCTGGGAGCGCCGCCATCGAGAAGCGCGGCCGCCCAAAACCCGTTTTCATGCACCTACGTCTCGATGTCCGACATCGAAGAACGTTGGTGCGGCCAAGAGGACTCGAACCTCCACCCCTTGCAGGACTAGCACCTCAAGCTAGCGCGTCTACCAATTCCGCCATGGCCGCATCGGCACCCGTCGGGTCCCGTTCGCTTTTCCGAAATCCGGGTCCGCTGCGGCGGCCGGCGTCTCGGGTGAGCGGCGCAGCGGATACCAGATCGATCCCGATCCGACAAGCGCTGCGGCCAAGCAATTCCGAAACGTGGCTCGGCAATTCCGCGGCAGGGTCCGGCAAATCCTCGCCGGGGCCTTGGATCAGGCCGGTTCCATGCGGCTTTCGAGGAACGGCACGGCGCCGTCGCCGATGGTGACGCCGGGGATCCGCACCGAATCCGCCTTGCGGATCAGCTCCGTGACCTCGATCGAGATGCGGTTGCCGGTCACGACGATCTGGCCGCGGGCGACGGGGTGGTCGTTGGCGAGGATCTCGACGAGGTCGGTCTCGGTCGCCTCCAGTTCGATCACCGCGCCGCGTCCCATGCGCAGCAGCATGTGCAGCGGCATGCGGCAGCGCCCGAGCACCACCGTCAGATCGACCTTGAGGTCTTCCAGAACCGCCACGCGCCCACCGCTCCCATACGCCTTGCCACCGGCACGGACCGGTGGGAGGAGAGCATTCCCGAAAGAGGGTGAAGCCTTGGTAAACGCCGCGCACCGTCTCGCGATCGCGCCCGACACGTTCCTGCCGCGGGCAGGCTCTCCGCCGGTGGCGTGGCGGATCAGCGACGCACTTGTCGGGTACGACGCGGCGGTGGCGTGGATGGAGGCCCGGGCCGACGCGATCGCGCGCGGGCTCGCGCCCGAATGCGTCTGGCTGCTGGAGCACCCGGCGCTCTACACCGCCGGCACCTCGGCCCGCGAGGCCGACCTCGTGGCGCCGGCGCGGCTGCCGGTGCACCGGACGGGGCGGGGCGGGCAGTACACCTATCACGGCCCCGGCCAGCGGGTGGCCTACGTGATGCTCGACCTCAACCGCCGCCGCACGGACCTGCGCGCCTACGTGGCCGCCCTGGAGGCCTGGATCATCGCGACCCTCGACGCCTTCAACGTCCGGGCCGAACGCCGCGAGGACCGCGTCGGCGTCTGGGTGCGGCGGCCGGAGAAGGGCCGGGAGAACGGAGACGCCGTGGAGGACAAGATCGCCGCGATCGGCATCCGCGTGCGGCGCTGGGTCAGCTTCCACGGGATCAGCCTCAACGTCGAGCCGGATCTCGCGGATTTCTCCGGCATCGTCCCCTGCGGCATCCGCGGCCACGGGGTGACGAGCCTGGCCGACCTCGGCCGCGTCGTCGCGATGCCCGAGGTCGACATGCAGCTGCGGGCCGGGTTCGAGGCGGTGTTCGGCGAAACCGTGGACGAGGCGGAGTAGCCGTCAGGGCATTCCCGGGCGCGGTGGAGGCCGGCTCGCGTGACGGGGATGCGCCCGCGCGAACCCCTCAGAAGTCGGCGTGCAGCCGGGTGGCGAAAAAGTCCGCAGGACCCCGGTCGCGGTTGTAGCCGGGGTTGATCACCCGCTGGTAGTCGAAGGTCAGGGTCACGGTCTTGGTCAGGCCGATGGCGTAGTAGGCTTCGAGCGCCCGCTCGGGGGCGTAGTTCAGGCGCCCGTCGCCGATCAGCAGGCCGAGGCCGCCGGTGGCGAAGTAGGCCTGGTGGGCCTCCGTGAGGCCGTTCACGGTGGCGCCGAGGCCGACGGTGTCGCCCGACCGGCCCCAGGCGGTCCCCTTCAGCGAGACGCCGCCCGACGCGCTCCGGTCGACGTCGGTGAAGGACAGGCTCTCGTTGCGCCCGTCCGACAGGCTGACGCGGGCGAACACGCCGAGGTCGGCCGTGACCGCCTGCTCGAGGTTGACGTAGCCGCCGGTCTTGCGCCGCGGGCGGCGGGTGGCTGCGACCGCGTCGTTGACGTCGTCGAACACCCCCGATCGCGTCAGCGCCACGACCTGCCGGTAGTTGGCGGTGTTGCCCTGGTTCGAGAAGAAGCCGATCCGCACGCGGCCCGGTTGCTCGAGCGCGGGCAGGACGTAGCGCCCCTCGAACTCGATGTTGGCGCCCTGGCGGTCGAACACCCGCGGGTCGAGCACGTCGTTCGACGGCTCCTTGGGCACCTGCGTGTAGGCGGCGCGGATTGCGAATTCGGCGCGGTTGTATTCGACGTAGACGCCTTGCGTGAAGCCGGGGAGGTTGGCCGGGAAGTCCCAGGCCGAGGCCGCCCAGAGCGACCAGTTCATGAAGTCGACGCGGGGGTCGTGGGCGTAGACGTTGCCGTCGAAGAAGTCGCCCAGCGCGAACTTGCCGGCGACCACGGTGATCCGCTCGACGTCGCGGCGGGTCGCGACCTGGTTCGGGCCGTCGGGCACGTCCTCGGTCTCGCCGCCGAGGCCGAAGGTCTGCCGCACGAAGTAGCGGTTCGAGCGCAGCTTCGGGAACGGCGCGCCGGCCTTCTGCGCCTCGCCGTTGACGAAGCCGGCGACGCCGAGCGTCCGCGACAGGCCGAAGCCCTGGCTGAATTCCGGGTTGTAGTAGAGCTCGGTGCCCTCCAGCAGCTTGAAGCCGACGAAGGCGGTCGCCGTCGTGGTCGCCTGGGCTTGGCGCGGCACCAGGCTGTTCGGGCCGAGATAGGGCGAGCGGAACCCGCTCACGCCCTGGTTGATGAAGGTGGTCTGGCCGTGGAGCGAGAAGCGGCCGGTGTCGCCGTTGTCGGGATCGTGCGGGGCCGCCTCGTCGGGCTCGGGCGGCAGCCGCAGGCCGGCCGGATACCACGACAGCCGCGCCAGCATCTGGTTCGACGTGAAAGACGCCCGGGTCGAGACCGGGCCGAGGCCGGGCACCGCGCCGAGGTCGAGGCGGCCGGTGCCGCCGAGGTCGATGTAGCGATAGTCGAGGCCGAGGGCGAGGTGCTCGGTGATCGCGTACTGGACGCCGGCCCCGAGGGTGAAGCCGAGCGTGCCCCGGTCGGTCCGCGCCGTCGCGGTGGGGCCGCCGGCGCGGTCCGGGTAGGTGGCGAGGAAGCGCGTCTCGGCGCCGGCGAGGCCGAAGGTGGCGTAGACCAGCGCGCGCTCGAAGGCGACGCCGAGCCGCCCACGCACGACGCCGTAGAGGTCGGTCTTGGCGCGGATCACGTCGAAGACCGGGTCGAACCCTTCGTAGCCGAAGCCGGCCGCGGTCGAGCCGACCGGGCGCTTGAGGTTGGCGCCGGCGATGTCCGCCTCGAGCCCGTAGACCCAGGGGCCGGCCTGCCAGTTCCAGCCGCCGAACACGCCGCCGACGGCGGTGGTCGCCTCGCGGCTGCGGTCGGCACGACCCGTGGCGTCGCCGGTCTTGAAGGCTGGAATGGGGCGGCCGCCGATCGTGGTCGGCCCGAAGCCGAGGGCGCCGAACGAGCCGCCGGCGCTGCCCTCGAGCCCGACATAGCCGCCCGACCAGTCGACGAAGGCGGGCGCGGGGGAGGCCGCGCGCGCGACGGCGAGGTCGGCTCCGGCGGCATGTCCCGGCAGCAGGCAGGCCCCGATCAGGCAGGCCCCGATCAGGCAGGCCTCGATCAGGCAGGCCTCGATCAGACGTGTCTCGATCAGACGTGCCGCGCCACGGACGGCGACGCCCCGCGACCCGATGCCGTCCGCCCTGTTCCGGTGCCGCATCGCCCTGGTCCCCCGCACGTTCCGAACTGCGGTATAGCAAAGGCTATAATCGCGGCAATCCTGCCTTTGCCGGCCCGGGTGTTCCTCTCGGCGACGTTGCAAAAATGCCCCGGGATCGACGACACGACGATGACGCCGGGCGACGGGCTCAGGCGGGGCCGGTCGCGACCGGGCGGCTCGGGTCGGCGCCCCATTCCGACCAGGAGCCGTCGTAGAGGGCGCGGGCCGGGCGGCCGATCTGCTCCAGCGCCAGGGCGACGATCGCCGCGGTGACGCCGGAGCCGCAGGTGGTGACGACCGGGCGGTCGGGGTCGATCCCGTTTTCGGCGAACACCGCGCGGAGCGCGTCCGGCGCCTTGAGATGCCCGTCGGCCAGCAGCGCGGCGTAATGCAGGTTCCGGGCGCCCGGCATGTGCCCGGGGCGGACGCCGGGACGGGGCTCGGCCTCCTCGCCGCGGAAGCGGGGCGCGGAGCGGGCGTCGACCACCTGGGCGGTGCCGCCGGCCAGCGCCCGCGCGACGTCGGCCGCGTCGGCGACCGCGCCGTGGTCGAGCCGGGCGGAGAAATGGCGCCGGTCGCGGACCCGCGGCTCGCCCTCCTCGGTCGGGTAGCCGGCCGCGATCCAGGCCGGCAGCCCGCCGTCGAGGACGCAGACGTCGCGCACGCCGAAGGTGCGCAGCATCCACCAGACCCGGGGCGCCGAGAACAGCCCGTGCCCGTCGTAGACCACGATGTGCATGCCGTCGCCGACGCCGAGCGCCCGCATCCGCGAGGCGAACGCCTCCGGGCGCGGCATCATGTGCGGCAGCCCGGATTCGGTGTCGCTCATCGCGTCGATGTCGAAGCGGACCGCGCCGGGGATGTGGGCGGCGCGATACTCGGCCTCGGGGTCGCGCCCGGCGGCGGGCAGGTACCAGGAGGCGTCGAGCACGACGATGTCGGGCGCATCGAGGCGCTGGTGCAGCCATTCGGTCGAGACGAGCGCGGTGTCGGCCATGATGCGTCCGGTCAGTCGTTGCGGGCGGTGTCGGCACCAGTCAATCACAGGGTGGAGGCGGATGCACGCCCCGGTCGGGCGGTCCAAGTCTGGGAAGGCGCGTCTGCCCGCGAAGCCGCCGCAGCCTGGAGATCCGAGCCGGCGCGATGCCGCACAGCAAGTCGACCGTCCCGCTGCAACCCCGCAGGCTTGTGCATCCGTCAGACCCTGAAGGCTGTGCGCCGTTGCAAGATACGCGGGGCGGTCTTGTTTCCGCGGGGAACAAGACCAGTTATAACAACACCATGACACCGTCGTGCCGGCGTTTTCGCCGGACCCGTATGGACCGGACGTCTCACCGCCACGGATCACCGTGCGTTGCAGGATCGCTCGATACGGGACGGCGTTCTCTCACCATTCCCCTGCCGGGCGGCCTTTTGCGCCAGCATGAGATTCCGCGAGCTTTCAGTGCGATGAACCAACTCGTCCGCATGTCCCAGATCGGCGAAGCCGAGACCGTCAAAGAGCCGTCGGCCGAGCTGCGCGTGCCGTTCGCGCAATCGGGCGCCTTCGTCTGCAAGTTCATCATCGGCGAGCCGAACGATCGCGCGGTGTGCTGCGGCGCGCCCGTGGCCGACGGAAAGAGCTGGTGCGCATTCCACCGCCGCATCGTGTTTGAGCCGACCCGACCCGGCCGCATCCGCTGAGCGGGTCCCTACGCCCGTGACCTGGCGACCGCGAGACGGGCTTCAATCGAGCCCGTCCTCCTCGTCGTAGGGCCGATAGCTGCGCAGCATCCGGCCATCCGGGTATTGTACCGATCGGGCGCGGACGACGAGGTATCCCGCGGCCTGCGCCGCCGCGATGCGGCGCGTGCGGTCGTCCCCTTCCGCGAAGATCGGGTTGCGCTCGCCGTCCGCCGGCCCGGCCACCCGCCCGACCGGCAACGGCGCGTAGGGGTAGGGCGGCGCCGCCGCGAAGGTCCGCGGCGTGTAGGCCCGCGTGCCCACCCGGCGCATCACCGGCCTCGCATCCCGTCGCTCGACGAGGCGCGGCGTGGCGATCCGCGCACGCGGCACCTCTGCGACGACCTGGGGACGCGCGCGCCGCGCTTCGCGCATCGGCTGGCGTGGCGGCTTCGCGGCTTGGCGGACGCGTGCCGGCGCGCTGGCCTTGCTCGCGGTCTCCGTACGTTTCGTGTCCACGCTTCTCGATGTGGACTGGCCCTCCGCCGGACGGCTCGCGCTTACTGTCGCCGGAGCCGGCTCCTTCACGGGAGCCGGAGAGCTTGCAGCAATAGGGCTCGCGGCAGCGGGGCCTGACGCGGCGGGGGCGGCGCTGCGCGCCGGCGGGTCGGTCCAGGCGCCTTGAGGAGAGGCCTGCGCCAAGGCGGCGCTGGGACCGAGCGCCAAGCCCAGCATCAGCGTCGCCCCGAGAATTCCACCGGCACCGATCGACATCGCGCACTCCCTGGCGGATGGCCACGGCGGCGCGACCGACGCAGCCTGCCTCGATGGAAATCTTAACGAAATCCTGCCGCAGCGTCCACGAGGATCGTCGCCGCGGGGCGGCGTGCGACCGGCGCCGCCACGCCCCAAGGGCCGTTGCTACTCCGCGGGCACGCCGTGCCCGCCCGGCGCCCGCGCCGCCGGGGTCGCGGCCTCCGCCGTCTCGCCGGCGAGCACGTCCTTGCGGCGGAACAGACGCATCACGACGACGAAGAACACCGGCACGAAGAACACCGCCAGCACGGTCGCCGAGATCATGCCGCCCATCACGCCGGTGCCGATCGCCTGCTGGCTCTTGGAGGCGGCGCCGGCGGCGATGGCGAGCGGCACCACGCCGAAGATGAAGGCGAGCGAAGTCATCACGATCGGGCGGAACCGCAGCGTCGCCGCCTCGATCGTCGCGTCCACGATCGAGGTGCCCGGTTTCCAGAGGTCCTTGGCGAACTCCACGATCAGGATCGCGTTCTTGGCCGAGAGGCCGATGATCGTGATCAGCCCGATCTTGAAGTAGACGTCGTTGGGCAGGCCGCGCAGGTACACCGCCGCCACCGAGCCGATGACGCCGAGCGGGATCACCAGCAGCACCGAGAACGGGATCGCCCAGCTCTCGTAGAGCGCGGCCAGGCACAGGAACACGATCAGCACCGAGAGCGCGAGCAGCATCGAAGCCTGGGAGCCGGCCTGCTTCTCCTGCAGCGACTGGCCGGTCCAGGTGTAGCCGAAGCCCTTGGGCAGTTGGCCCATCAGCCGCTCCATCTCGTTGATCGCGTCGCCCGAGGTGTAGCCGGGGTTGGGCTCGCCGGTGATGCGCACCGACTGGTAGCCGTTGAAGCCGACGATCTGCTGCGGCCCGACGCTCCATTTCAGGTCGGCGAAGGAGGACATCGGCACCATGGTGCCCGATGCGTTCTTCACCCCGTAGTTCAGGATGTCGGTCGCCTGCATCCGCTGCAGATCCTCCGACTGGACGATCACGCGCTGCATCTTGCCCCGGTTCGGGAAGTCGTTGGTGTAGACCGAGCCGAGGTTGACCTGGATCGTCGCGTTGATGTCCTCGAACTTCACGCCGAGCGCCGCCGCCTTCTCGCGGTCGATGACCAGTTCGGCCTCGGGCGCCGGCGGCAGGCCCTCGATCTTCATCTTCTGCAGCACCGGGCTCTGCATCGCGAGCTTGAGGAGCTGTTCCTGTGCGGCGAGCAGCGCCGAGTAGCCCTTCTGCGCCCGGTCCTGCAGGCGGAACGAGAAGCCGGCCGCGTTGCCGAGGTTGTCCACCGGCGGCGGCTCCTGCGCGTCGACGATCGCGTCGCGATAGCCCGACAGAGCCTTGTTGGTTCCCGCCACCAGCGCCGAAGCGGAATTCGCCGCGTCGCGCTCGTCCCAGGGCTTGAGCGTCACGAAGGCCTGGCTGGTGTTCGAGCCCTGGCCGGAGAACGAGAAGCCGTTCAGCATCGTCACCGTGGCGACGCCGGGCTGCGCCAGCAGATGCTCCTCGACCTTGCGCACGGCGGCCTGCGTCCGGTTGAACGAGGCTCCGGGGGGGGTCTGGATGTCGACGGTGAAGAAGCCCTGGTCCTCCAGCGGCAGGAAGCCTTCGGGCAGCCGCGCGAAGGCGAAGGCGACGCCGGCCACCAGCGCCAGGTAGACGATCATCACCCGGCCGGACTTCTTGATGAACCACGCGGTGCCGCGGCCGTAGCGCTTGGTCTCGCGGTCGACGATCCGGTTGAACCAGCCGAACACGCCGCCCTTGGCATGGCCGTGGCCCTTCTCGACCGGCTTCAGCAGGGTCGCGCACAGCGCCGGCGTCAGCGAGAGCGCGAGCACCGCCGAGAAGGCGATCGAGGTCACCATCGCGATCGAGAACTGACGGTAGATGATGCCGACCGAACCGGGGAAGAACGCCATCGGGATGAACACCGCGATCAGCACCAGGGTGATGCCGATGATCGCCCCGGTGATCTGGTCCATCGCCTTCTTGGTCGCGTCCTTCGGCGACAGGCCTTCCTCGGTCATGATGCGCTCGACGTTCTCGACCACGACGATGGCGTCGTCGACGAGGATGCCGATGGCCAGCACCATGCCGAACATCGTCAGCACGTTGATGGAGAAGCCTGCGAGCAGCATCGTGCAGCAGGTGCCCATCAGGGCGATCGGCACGACGATGGTCGGAATCAGGGTGTAGCGGATGTTCTGCAGGAACAGGAACATCACCACGAAGACCAGAACCACCGCCTCCACGAGGGTGTGCAGCACCTTCTCGATCGAGGCCTTCACCGCGGGCGTGATGTCGTAGGGGATGTCCCACTTCAGGCCCGGCGGGAAGAACTGCGACAGCTCCTCCATCTTCTTGCGGATGGCGCCGGCCGTCTCCAGCGCGTTGCCGTCGGGGGCCAGCGTCACCGAGATGCCCGCGGCCTGGCCGCCGTTGAGGCGGGTCGAGAACTGGTAGGCGTCGCCGCCGAGTTCGATCCGCGCGACGTCGCGCAGGCGCACGTTCGAGCCGTCGGAGTTGGCGCGCAGCACGATCGCGCCGAAGTCGTCCACCGATGCGAGCTGGCCCTTGACGATGATCGGCGCGGTGATCGCCTGGCTGTAGGGGCTCGGCTGCGCGCCGACGGCGCCCGAGGCCACCTGGATGTTCTGGTTGCGGATCGCGTCCGTCACGTTCTCGGCGGTGAGCGAGAGCCCGCGCAGCTTGTCCGGGTCGACCCAGATGCGAAGGCTGCGCTCGGTCGAGTACAGCGTCGCGCGCCCGACGCCGGGGATGCGGCGGATCTCGTTGATGACGTTGCGGATCAGGAAGTCGCCCAGGCCGATCTCGTCCATCTTCCCGTCGGTCGAGACGAGCGTGATGATGTTCAGCGTCGCGGCCGACGCCTCCTCGACGAGGATGCCCTGCTGGCGGACTTCGGCCGGCAGGCGCGCCTCGACGCGCTTGAGGCGGTTCTGCACCTCGACGGAGGCCAGCGCCGGGTCGGTGCCGGGCTGGAAGGTGGCGGTGATGTTGACGGCGCCGAACGAGTCGCTGGTCGACTCGAAGCTCATGATGTTGGCCGCGCCGTTCAGCTCGTCCTCGATGAGCCGGGTCGTGCCGGTGTAGAGGCTCTCCACCGAGGCGCCGGGATAGGCGGTCGAGAGCGCGATCGCCGGCGGCGCGATCACCGGATACTGCGCCACCGGCAGCAGCGGCAGCGAGAGCGCGCCGCCGAGGATGATGAACAGCGCGACGACCCAGGCGAAGACCGGCCGGTCGATGAAGAAGCGTGCCATGGAGGTTCCGGATCAGCCTGTCGGGTGTTCGTGGGGCGGCGCTTCGAAGCGCGCCCCGGTCGGCGATGTCGCTCGGCGAGCCCTGCTCACCGAGCCTTGCTTACCGAGCCTTGCTTACCGCGGCTTGGCGGCGGCTTCGGCCTTGCCGTCCGACGCCTTGCCGTCCGACGCCTTGCCGTTCGACGCCTTGCCGTTCGACGCCTTGCCGTCCGACGCCTTGGTCGCGCTCGCCTTCGCGGCGCTCGCCTTGGCCTCCGCGGCCCGCGCCTCGGCGGCCTTCGCCTCCTTCATCTTGGCTTCGGCCAGCTTGGCCTCGGCCTCGGCGACCTCGTCGACGTCGTGCGGCATCGCCTCGGCGGTCGGGTGCGGCGGGGTCTTGTCCACCGGCTTGACCTGCTGGCCCGCGACGATCTTCTGAAAGCCCTCGGTCACCACCCGCTCGCCGGCCTTGAGCCCGTCGCGGATCAGCCAGTTGGTGCCGACCACCGGGCCGACCTCGACCGGCTGGAGCGCGACCCGGTCGTCCTCCTTCACGACCCAGACCTCGGCCTTGCCGTCGTTGGTGCGCTGGATCGCCTGCTGCGGCACCGCGATCGCGTCGGAATCGATGCCCTGCTTGATCCGGGCGCGCACGTACATGCCGGGAAACAGCTCGTCGTGCGGGTTGGGGATCTGCACGCGCAGCGTGACCTGGCCGGTGCTCGGGTCGGCGGTGACGTCCGAGAACAGGAGCTGGCCCGCCATCGGGTAGAGGGCGCCGTCGTCCATGATCAGGTGGACGTTCGCCGAATCGCGCTCGAGCCGCGAGAGTTCGCCGCTGGCGAGGTCGCGCCGCAACTTGTTCAGCTCGCCGACCGACTGGGTGATGTCGACGTAGATCGGGTCGAGCTGCTGGATCGTGGCCAGCACGCCGGTGGTGCCGGACTCGATCAGGGTGCCCTCGGTGAGCAGCGCCCGGCCGATGCGGCCCGAGATCGGCGCGCGGACGTCGGTCCAGTCGAGGTTGAGCTTGGCCCGGTCGCGGGTCGCGCGGGCGCCGGCGACCTCGGCCTCCGCCTGCTTCTTGCCGGCGAAGGCGGTGTCGAACTGCGCCTGGCTCGCCGACTGGCGGGTGAGCAGCGTCTCCAGGCGCTCGGCCTGCTGGTTGGCGAGCACCAGGGCCGCCTCCTGGCGCGCCAGGGCGGCCTCGGCGCTCATCAGGTCGACCTGATACGGCGCCGGGTCGATCTTGTAGAGGACGTCGCCCTCCTTGACCTGGCTGCCCTGCTCGAACAGCCGCCTCACCACGAGGCCGGAGACGCGCGAGCGCACCTCGGCGATCCGCATCGGCGCGACGCGGCCGGGCAGGTCGCGGACGTAGGGGATCGCCTGGGGCGCCACCGTGACGATGCCGACCTCGGGCGGGGGAAGCGGGACGGGGGCCGAGGCCTGCTTCTGGTTGCAGGCGGACAGCGCGACGAGGAACACCCCGAAGCCGAGCGAGGCACGGCGCATCCGGCGGGCGGGTCGAGAGAAGGTCAAGGTCGGGTCGCTCCTGCGAAACGCATCTCGGGGAGGGCGGAGACGAGGCTCGGCCGTCCGGCGTGTGTCGGTGGCGCGTGGTGCCGATCGGTCGAACGGTCGCCCGCAGCTGGGTTCGGGGGCCGCGCGGACAGCGCCAAAAGGCCTGGCTTAAGAATCCCACTGTCGCAGGACATCTTGGCGATCCCGCGACGGCCGGGCCGATGGCCGGGCCGTGCGCCCTCAGGCGCGCCGGGGCGGGCGGTCCGGCGGCGCGGACGCCCAGGTCCGGAAGAGGCCGGTTTCGCGCGGGTGGAAGCCGGCCTCGTCCGAGAGGCGGGGCAGGCGGTGCGACAGCGGATCGGCGAGGGCGGGCCGTCCGGCCCAGTCGTCGGCTTCGGCGACGTTCGGCGCGACCGCGTGGAGCGGGGCGCGGACGGCGTCGGACTTGGACACCGCCACCTTGGACACCGCTGCCTGGGACACCGCCGCGTGGACGAAGGCGGATGCGACGCGGCTCGACGGCGTCGGCATGTCGGCCTCACGCGGAAGGCCGACGACGAGCAGGAGCGCGGCGACGACGACGCCGGCGATCGCCCGCAGCAGCAACGGGCCGCGCACGGTCGCGAGGACCGGTGCCGGGGCCGGCGCATGGGTGTCGGGAAGGCGTGTCACGCCTTCGATAAAAGCTCTGCCGCAGCGCATCACAAGCGGCTGCGACATTCTGTCAGGCTTCGGGGCGGGAATTCGCGGAACCAATTCCGCCCCACCTGTACGAGTGCGGGGCGGCTTGCGCCGCCCGACCGGCGACAGGTGTTGCGACGATCCCACAGGCGGACCGTTCTCGGCTGACACCGCGCTTCGCGTCCGCCGCTTGCCGCAATGCCCAGCTACCCGGCAGCGGATCGAAAGAACCCTCGGAGATCCGCATGACACGTCGCATCGCCACGCTCTGCCTCGCGGCCGGCCTCGCCCTCGGAGCGGGGGCGGCGCAGGCGAGCCCGTTGGATTCCGGGCCGGTCGCCGACTTCATGAACATCTTCCGCACCCAGGCGATCCCGCGGGAGACCGTGGCCTGGAAAGGCGCGGAGAAGCCCGGGACCATCATTGTTTCGACCAGCCAACGCCGGCTCTACTACGTCCTCGGCGGCGGCGAGGCGGTGCGCTACGGCGTGGGCGTCGGGCGCGAGGGCTTCTCGTGGTCGGGCCAGAAGAGCGTCACGATGAAGAAGGAATGGCCCGCGTGGCGGCCGCCGTCGCAGATGCTCGCCCGCCGCCCGGACCTGCCGCGCTTCATGGCCGGCGGCCAGGACAACCCGCTCGGCGCCCGCGCGATGTATCTCGGCTCGTCGCTCTACCGCATCCACGGCTCGAACGAGCCCGAGACCATGGGCGCCGCGGTCTCCTCCGGCTGCATCCGCATGACCAACAAGGACGTGGTCGACCTCTACGACCGCGTCCGCGTCGGCACCAAGGTGATCGTCCGCAACTGACGGTTGGCTTCGGCGGGGCGAAGCATTCGGCTTCGCCCCGCCGACTCCTGTCATCCCACTACGAAATTGCAATCCAAGATTGTATTTTTAAGCCTTTGACAGCGTTTGCCGCGACATCCTGCCGTCCGCGCCCGTTCGGGCGTCCGGGACACGGTTGCGCATGTCGGATGATCGAGCGGGTTCAGGGACGACGCGCCACACGCGGACGGCGCCGGGCGGAGCATCGCTGCGTGGCCTGCTCGACCTGGCCGCGGACCTGTTCGACGTGCCGGTCGCCGCGATCCTCGGCGACGGCCCGCCGATCGGTATCGGGGCAGGGGAGGCGCGCGCCCTCGAAGCCTTCCGCGACCGGGTGATCGCCTGCGGCGACGTGCTCGTCGTGCCGGACGCCGCGATCGATCTGCGATGGCGTGCCGGGCCGGCGGAAAGGGGCGCGTTCCGCTTCCTCGCCGGCGCGCCCCTCGTCGACGGCGACGGCCGCTGCCTCGGCGTGCTCTGCCTCGCCGATTCCGCACCGCGCCCACCCGTGGCCGACCGCGCCCGCCAGCGGCTCGCGCGGCTGTCCGGCCTCGCCGTCGCGGTGCTGGCGCAGGGGCGGCGGACGATGGCGCAGCGGGATTCGGAAGGGTTCGTCGCCGCCACAGCCTCGGCGCTGATCACCACCGACGCCGCCGGCCGCATCACCTTCGCCAACCCCGCCTGCGAGACCCTGCTCGGCTATCCCCAGGGGGCGCTGGCCGGGCGGGACGTGGCCTCGATCGTCCCCGTGCGCCTGCGCGGGCACCACGTCGCCGGCATGGGCGCGCTCACCGCCGGCGGGACGCCCAAGCTCGCCGGGCGCTCGGTCGAGGTGACGGCGCTCCGCGCAGACGGCAGCGAGGTGCCGATCGAGCTCTCGCTCTGCGCCTGGGGCGAGGGCGCCGAGATGGGCGTCGGCGCGGTGATGCGCGACATCTCGGAGCGCCGCCGCCGCAACGCGCGCCTGCTCCGCCTCGCTCACGAGGACCCTGCCACCGGCCTGCCGAACCGGGTGCGCCTCGCCGCGGAGATCGATTCCCGCCTCGCCGCCCGCTCGCCGGTCGGCTTGCTGACACTCGGCGTCGACGGCCTGCGGGCGGTGACCGACGGGTTCGGCTCCGGCGTCGGCGCGGCGTTGCTGGAGGCGCTGGTGGTGCGGCTGGCCGGCCGCCTGCCGCCGGGGGCGCTCCTCGCCCGCCTCGGCGAGGACGAGCTCGCCGTCCTGCTTGCGGACGCGCCCGGCGCGGCGGATCTCGAGGCCGGCACCGAGGCCTGCGCCGAAGCCTTGTTCGCCGCGCTCGCCGAGCCCGTCACCGTCGGCCACCACGTCCTGCATGTCGGCGCGCGGATCGGCGCCGCGCACGGTCCCCGCGACGGCGCCGACGCCGCCGAGCTGATGGCGGCGGCCGACCTCGCCCTCGATCGCGCCCGCCACGCGGGCCCGCGCGGCTACCGCGCCTTCACCCCGGCGATGCGCGATGCGGCCACGGAGCGGCGCGCCCTGCAGGACGCGCTGCTCGACGGCTTGGCCGCCGGCGAGGTCGCGCTGCACTACCAGCCGCAGATCGAGCTCGCGAGCGGACGCCTGCGGGGCGTCGAGGCCCTGATCCGCTGGAACCACCCAACACGCGGGCTGCTCGCGCCGGCCGAGTTCCTGCCGGCGATCGAGGCGAGCACCCTGGCGACCCGCTTCGGCCAATGGTGCCTCGACGAGGCCTGCCGCCAGGCCGCGGCGTGGCGCAAGGCCGGCCTGCCGCGGATCGGCGTCGCGGTGAACCTGTTCGACGCCCAGATCCGCGCCGGGACCCTGGCCGAGGTGGTGACCCAGGCGCTGGCCCGGCACCGGCTGCCGCCGGAGATCCTGGAGCTGGAGGTGACGGAGATGATCGCGCTGGCCGACGCCCCGGCGACCCTGGAGCCGCTGCGGCGCCTGCGGGCGCTGGGGGTCGGCATCGCGCTCGACGACTTCGGCACCGGCTACGCCTCGCTCTCGACCCTCAAGAGCTTCCCGCTCACCAAGCTGAAGATCGACCGCGGCTTCGTCCGCGACGTGCTCCACGACGCCCACGACGCGACCATCGTGAAGGCGGTGCTCGACATCGGCCGCAGCCTCGACCTGATCGTCATCGCCGAGGGGATCGAGACGCCCGAGCAGGAGGCGGCGCTGATGGGCATGGGCTGCCGCTACGCGCAAGGATACCGCTACGGCAGGCCGATACCGGGCGACCTTTTGGGGCTTCGCCTCGCTGAATCCGGCCCGGCCAGGACTCTCGCGCGGAGCGCATGAGCGACGCAACGCTCGGCATCAACCTTCCACCAAGCTTGACAGGGGCGGCGCCCGCGCCTCCTGAAGCGCCGGGCACGCGGCGGCGCCGTCCTGCTCGGGCAGGGCGGGAGACCATGGTGGGAAGCTTCGATCCGAGCCTGCTGGCCGCGATGTTCGGCGTGGCCCTGCTCGCGGGCGGCGTCGACGCCATCGCGGGCGGGGGCGGGCTGATCACCGTGCCGGCGCTGATCCTCGCCGGCCTCGACCCGGTGAGCGCCGTGGCGACGAACAAGCTGCAGGGCAGCGTCGGCGCCTGCTCGGCGACCCTGGCCTTCGCCCGGCGTCGGCTGATCGTGTGGCGCCAGGCCTGGCCGATCGCCGTGGCGGCGGCCGTGGGCTCGGTCTTCGGCGCCCTGTCCGTCGGACTGTTGCCGCGCCCGGTGCTCGACGCTGGCGTCCCCGTGCTGCTCGTCGGGATCGCGCTGTACTTCGCCTTCGGCGCCCGCATGCGCGAGGACGACGCGGCGGCGCGGCTCTCGCCGGCCGCCTTCGCCCTCGGCTTCGCCCCCGCGGTCGGCTTCTACGACGGCGTGTTCGGCCCCGGTGCCGGCGCCTTCTACATGGTGGGCTTCGTCACGCTGCTCGGCCTCGGCGTCGTGAAGGCGACGGCGCACACCAAGCTCGCCAACGCGGCGAGCAACCTCGGAAGCCTCGGTCTGTTCGCGCTCGCCGGCCACGTGGTCTGGCCGATCGGCATCGTGATGGCCGTCGGCGCCTATCTCGGCGCCCAGGTCGGCTCGATGCTCGCGGTTCGCCTGGGCGCCCGGCTGATCAGGCCGCTGCTGGTGACCATCGCCTGCGCGATGGCGGTGCGCCTCCTGTCCGACCCCGCCAACCCCTTGCGCGTGGCGCTGGCGGGGCTGCTGGGCGGATGAGGACCGGACGTCCGCAAGGCGCGCCCCAACGGGCGCGCTACGCGGGCTGTCACTTCGGCATGAAGGCCCAGTAGTCGAGGTCGAGGATGACGCTCGGGTGGTAGCCGTCGCCCTCGCGGCCGGGATGGGCGGCGCAGGGCTGGTTCTTGGTGGCGACCGTGCGCAGCCGCAGCAGCCCGACGTCGCCGCGCCCGGTCTCGGCGGTGTCGAGCACCTCGCTCCAGGCGTAGACCGTGTCGCCGGCAAACAGCGGCGCCACATGCCGGCCGGCGTTGATGCCGGCGAGGGCGAAGGCGTTGGCGAGCCCGTTGAAGCTGAGCGCGCGGGCGAGCGAGATGACATGGCCGCCATAGATCAGGCGCCGGCCGAAGCGGGTCTCCTTGCCGCTCAGGGCGTCGAAATGCACCTTGGCCGTGTTCTGGTAGAGGCGCGTGGCGATCTGGTGCTCGGCCTCCTCCACCGTCATGCCGTCGACGTGGTCGATCTTCTCGCCCACCGCGTAATCGGAGAAGCGATGCGGGCTGCCGGCGAGGTCGAGGTCGTAGGCCGAGACGTCGAGGGGCGGCAGGGCGCCCGCGAGGTCGGCCGGGTCGACGACCTTGGCGAAGCTCGGCACGTGCTCCTCGGCGATCGCGGCCTCCGGGTCGCGCTTGCGCACCAGCACCCAGCGGCAATAGCTCAGCACGGTCTCGCCCTCGGCGTCCGAGCCGGTCGAGCGCACGTAGACCACGCCGGTCTGGCGGTTCGAGCTCTCCTTGAGACCGATCACTTCGGAGACGGTGGACAGGGTCTCGCCGGGATAGACCGGGCGGCGGAACCCGCCCTCGGCGTAGCCGAGGTTGGCCAGCGCGTTGAGCGAGATGTCCGGCACGGTCTTGCCGAACACCACGTGGAAGGTCAGCAGGTCGTCCAGCGGGCTCTTCGGGTAGCCGATGCCTTGCGCGAACGCGTCCGACGACTGCACCGCGAAGCGCGGGCCGTAGAGGGCGGTGTAGAGCGCGACGTCGCCGGTGGTCACCGTGCGGGGCGTGGCGTGGCGGATGGTCTCGCCGAGGCGGTAATCCTCGAAGAAGCGGCCGGGATTGGTCTTCATGGGTTCTGGTGTCTCCGCGGCCGGGCGCGTCGTTCAGAGGTCTCGTCCGGCGCGCCGGGCGCCGGATCGCGGGCGGGGGCGGCGTCCGCGCGCCGGCCTTATCGGGCGTAGACGTAGGGGTCGGCCGGCACGAATTCGTGCAGCAGGCGGCTCACGAACAGCAGCAGCAGGATCAGGATGATCGGCGAGATGTCGACGCCGCCGAGGTTCGGCAGCAGGTTGCGGATCGGCCGCAGCACCGGCTCCGTGATCCGGTAGAGCACCTCGCCGATCTGCGAGACGATCGGGTTGCGCACGTTGACCACGTTGAAGGCGACGAGCCAGCTGAGGATCGCGCTGGCGATGAGGACGTAGATGAAGAGCTGGACGACGGTGTCGAAGAGCCAGATCAAGGAATTCATGCGCGAAACACGTGTCCTCGTGCGCCCGCGCGGGACACCGGGGACGGCGACGCGACGGCAGCGGGAATCGGGAATTGACAGTTCGATCGGCGCCGGCCTAAAAGGCCGGCGCCTTGGACGGGGCTGTAGCTCAGATGGGAGAGCGCCGCAATCGCACTGCGGAGGTCAGCGGTTCGATCCCGCTCAGCTCCACCAGGCTTTTCTGGTGGATGTCCACACGGCAAGGTCCGGCGTCGATAAGGCTGCCGTGACAGCGGGTTGAGACCCGACGCTCCCAGATTTCATCATCGTCGATCCTCGCGGCTCGCGCCGGCTGAGCGGTATTCCGGTCGGCTGGATCGCGGCGGCCTGGTCGCGCGACCGGTGCCGGGCTGGAGACCGTTCATCGCGTCGTTCGAGATGCGGGTCCGGTCGGGCGCGCAGCACCTCACCCTCGTCGTGTCGTCACCGTCGATCGACCGCGACTGCCCTCTCCGAGGTGGCGGCGCTGCGGCTTGGCGACGGACCCTTTGGAACGCTTTCGCCGCCTTCGCCGTATTGGGTCGGCGTTCTACCCACGCTTCGGGAAGGACCATCGTCGATTGCAAAGGCCGCGATGCCGGGGCCGTTCCGTCACGTCCGAATTCGATCGGGCGGGCCGCGATGATCGACGACTTCGCCTGGTTCCAGGGGAGACGAATTTGAGAATTCGGATTGCGATCGCCCTGTCCCTATTTTTGGCTGGGTGCCTGGCTCAAGGTGCCGTGGCGCAGACGGTCGAGGAGGCGCCGGACTCGGCAGACACCGAGGCCGTGAGGCCGGGACCGCCGCCGCCCTTGCCGGACCTGTCCGATCCGAACTCCCGCACCGGGGAAGGGCTCGGAGAGCCCGACGCGCAATCGGGCATCCCCAAGGCGCTGCGCGGGTCCGCGAGCAAGTCCGGCGGCCCGGCGAACGACCTCAACCCGGGCGGTAGGGCGGAAGAGCCGTCCCCGCCGAAAGGCGACCTCGCGAACGTGCTCACGGGCAAGGCGCTGTTCCACGGCAACTATTGCGGCGCGGGCCAGCGCGGTGTCGACCTGCCGCCGACCGACGCCCTCGACGCCGCCTGCCAACGCCACGACGCCTGCTACGATGCGGCCGGGCACCGCTCGTGCGCCTGCGACCAGGCGTTGAAGCGGGAGGCGACGGCGGTGTCGGAGCAACCGGAGGTCACGCTCGAGGTCCGGCGGCGCGCCCTGAGCGTCGTCGAGGCCGCCGACGCGATGAATTGCCGGGCGCCCTGACGCGGCCCCGCCCTGCGACGGTGCGGCCTTCCGCACTGGGTCACAAGGCCAGCGGCGCGTTGTCGACGACCTCCTTCATCACGAAGAACGTTCGCGTCTGGCGCACGCCGGGAAGCGCGATCAGGGTGCTGCTGTGCAGGCGGTTGAAGTCCGCCATGTCGCGCACCCGGATCTTCAGGAAGTAGTCGAAGTCGCCCGCCACCAGGTGGCAGTCGAGCACCGTCGGCATGGCGCGGGCCGCCGCCTCGAAGGCCGCGAAGCTCTCCGGCGTGGAGCGGTCGAGCACCACGCCGACGATCACCAGGGCGCCGAGGCCGACCTTGCTCGGCGCGACCTCGGCGCGGACCGACGTGACGTAGCCGTCGGCGAACAGCCGCTGCGTCCGGCGGTGGCAGGTCGCCGCGCTGGTGTTCACGCGCTTGGCGATCTCGGCGTTGCCCATCCGCCCGTCCGCCTGAAGCAGGCGCAGGATCTTCAAGTCGATGCGGTCGAGCCCTGCGTCGGTGGACGAATCTTTCACGAACCTGCCGCCTCACCATCCGCCGAGCGCCATCTTCCGGCGACCAGAGGAACACGGCGGCAAGGCGCGCGCCACCGGCGAGAGCACCTTCCGAAAGGCCTGAGGCGCATCGCAACGGCCGAGGCCGTTGCGATGCGCAAGCGTCTCAGGCGGCCAGCGCGGCGGCGATGTCGCGCTCGAGGGAGGCGGGCTTGGCGGTCGGCGGATAGCGGCCGACCACACGGCCGTCGCGGCCGACGAGGAACTTCGTGAAGTTCCACTTGATGCCGGCCGTGCCGAGGAGGCCCGGCTTCTCGCCCTTGAGATGCTGGTAGACCGGGTCGGCGCCAGCCCCGTTGACCTCGACCTTCGCCAGCAGCGGGAAGCTCACGTCGTAGGTCAGGCTGCAGAACTGGGCGATCTCGGTGGCGTTTCCCGGCTCCTGCGCGCCGAACTGGTTGCAGGGGAACCCGAGCACCACGAGCCCGGCCTCGCGATGCGTCTTCCATAAGGCCTCCAGCCCCTCGTATTGCGGGGTGAACCCGCATTTCGAGGCGGTGTTGACGACGAGCACGACCTTGCCGCGATATTGGGCCAGCGGATGCGGGGTGCCGTCGGCGGCCTTCGGGGTGAAATCGAACAGCGTCGCCATCAGGCCGCGGTCCGCCGCTCGACGAGGCGGGCGAGGAAGGCGGCGCCGATCGGGATGATCGTGTCGTCGAAATTGTAGCTCGGGTTGTGCAGGCCGGCCCCGGGCGAGGCGCCGATCCAGGCGTAGGCGCCCGGCACCGCCATCGCCATGTCGGCGAAGTCCTCGCTGCCCATCTTCGGGCTCGAGTTCAGGTCGACCCGCTCGGGCCCGAACAGCTCGGTCGCGGTCTCGATCGCAGCTTGCGTCTGGTCGGCGGCGTTCTCCAGCACCGAGAACTTGTCCTGGATGTCGACCGTGATCTCGGCGCCGTAGGCCGCGCCGTAGCCCTTGGCGAGTTCCCGCATCCGGTCGCCCGCGAGCTTGCGCAAGTCGCGATCGAAGGTGCGGATCGTGCCGGCCATGTGCGCGGTGTCGGGGATGACGTTGTAGGCCGAGCCGGCCTCGAACCGGGTGATCGACAGCACGATCGACTTCAGCGGGTCGGCGTTGCGCGAGACGATCGACTGCAGCGCCTGGGCGAGGGCGGTGGCGACCACGATCGGGTCGATGCCGCTGTGGGGCTGCGCCGCGTGGATGCCGCGGCCCTTGACGTGGATGTCGAAGAAGTCGGCCGCCGCCATGATCGGGCCGGGCCGCAGCTTGATCGTCCCGTGCGGGCCGCTCGGCTGGTTGTGCAGCCCGTAGATCTCGTCGCAGGGGAAGCGCGTGAACAGCCCGTCGGCGAGCATGGCGCGGGCGCCGCCCAGGCCCTCTTCGGCGGGCTGGAACACGAACACCGCCGTGCCGTCGAAGTCGCGGGTCTCGGCGAGGTAGCGGGCGGCGCCGACGAGCATGGTGGTGTGGCCGTCATGCCCGCAGGCGTGCATCTTGCCGGGGATGGTCGAGCGGTAGGGGAGGTTGGTCTCCTCCTCGATCGGCAGGGCGTCCATGTCGGCGCGCAGGCCGATGCGGCGGCCGTTGTCGCTGCGGCCCTTCAGGATGCCGACGACGCCGGTGCCGCCGACGTTGCGGTGGACCTCGATGCCGAAGCCTTCGAGCAGGTCGGCGACGATGCCGGAGGTGCGCACCTCCTCGAAGCCGATCTCGGGATGGGCGTGGAGGTCGCGGCGGAGCGCCGTCAACTCGTCGGCGTAGGTGGTGATGCGATCGATCGGACTCATGCGCTTCAAGACTCTTCCGGGCTGGACCGTCGGAACGGCGTCAGGGTGTCGAGTTCGTCCACCATAGCTTCGACATGGGCGCGCTCGCGCTGCAAGTAGTCGGCCACCGCGCGACGCAACGAAGGGTCGGCAATGTCGTGCGCGGAGTGCATCAGCACCGGCCGGTAGCCGCGCGCGAGCTTGTGCTCGCCCTGCGCCCCGGCCTCGACCCGCTTCAGGCCCCGCGCGATCGCGAAGTCGATCGCCTGGTAGTAGCAGACCTCGAAATGCAGGAACGGGTGCTCCTCGATGCAGCCCCAGTTCCGGCCGTAGAGGGCGACGTCGCCGATCAGGTTGATCGCGCCGGCGACGTAGCGGCCCTCGCGCTTGGCCAGGATCAGCAGGACGCGCTCCGGCATCCGCTCGGACAGGAGCGTGAAGAAGCGCCGGTTGAGGTAGGGCCGGCCCCATTTGCGCGCGCCGGTGTCGGTGTAGAATTCGTAGAAGGCGTCCCAATGCGCCTCGGTGAGGTCGGCCCCGGTCAGGTGCTCGATCGTGATGCCGGAGGACAACGCGTCGCGCCGCTCGCGCTTGATGCTCTTGCGCTTGCGCGAGGCGAGCGCGGCGAGGAAGTCGTCGAAGGTCGCGTAGCCGGCGTTCTCCCAATGGAACTGCTGGTCGGTGCGCTGGAGGAAGCCGGCCGCACCCGCCCGCTCCCATTCCGGCTCCTGCATGAAGGTGACGTGGATCGAGGAGGCCTTGGTCTCGGACCGCAGCGCCCGCAGGCCCGCCACCAGGGCGGAAGTCGCGACGTCCACGTCGGCGCCGGGCGCGATCAGGAAGCGCGGACCGGTGACGGGGGTGAACGGCACGCTCACCTGCAGCTTCGGATAGTAGCTGCCGCCGGCCCGCTCGAAGGCGTCGGCCCAGCCGTGGTCGAAGATGTATTCGCCCTGGCTGTGGGACTTCAGATAGCACGGCACGACACCGAGCAGTGCGTCGTCGCGCTCGACCGCCACGTGCAGCGGCAACCAGCCGGTCCGCCGCGAGACGCAACCGGAATCCTCCAGCGCCGAAAGGAAGGCGTGGCTGACGAAGGGGTTGTGGGTCTCGTCGCCCGCGCCCAGCGTCTCGGCCGAGGTGGCGCAGGCGTCCCAGGCCGCCGCCCCGATCTCCTTCAGGCCGGCCAGCGCGCGGACCTTGAGGACGGTCTCGGAGGTCTCAGGCTCGTGCGGAGCGCCGGGTTTTTCCATGGCGACAATCTAGCCCGAAGGGCAGGGGGGACAAGGCGGCGCCGCGCATCCCGCCGTCGCAGCGGGGGGCAGGGCGGCTCGCTTGCCTCTTGGTAACACTCAGTGATACCATCCTTTGCGTTATCCTGAGGTAGGATGCACCAGGGGGCCGGCTCTGATCCAGAGCTTCGCAGATCGCGTGACCGAGGCGGTCCATCGCGGCAGCCGGCCGAAGGGGTTCCCCGCCGCGATCTTTCCCGCGGCGCGACGCAAGCTCGCCGTCCTCGATCAGGCGGCCGACCTGAACGACTTGCAAGCGCCGCCCGGCGATCGGCTTCACCCTCTGACCCATGACCGCATCGGACAGCATGCGATCCGGATCGACGACCAGTATCGAATCTGCTTCCGCTGGACCGAACATGGCCCGGCGGATGTCGAAATCGTCGATTATCACTGAGGACCCGTCGATGAATGACGCCTTGGAGATCGCCGCCTTGGAGATCGTGCAGACGCTGCCCCCGCTTCACCCCGGCGAGGTGCTGCGCGAGGAGTTTCTGGCTCCCCTCGGCCTGACGCCCTACGCGGTGGCGAAGGCCTGCGGCGTACCCCGCACGCGGATCGAACGGATCGTCCGCGAGGAGATCGGGATCACCGCCGACACCGCGCTCCGGCTCGGACGCTATTTCGGGACCTCGGCGCAGCTCTGGCTCGGCCTGCAGATCCGCTACGACATCGAGGTCGCAGCAGCGCGGGCGGGTGACGCCCTGGCGCTGATCAAGCCGCTTCCGCGCGAGGCCGCCTAAGGCCGGAGCCGGGCGTTCAGGCCGAAAACCCCTCGAACACCATCTGGTCGGCATGCGCCTGTGCGAGGCGGCGCTGGGCCTCGGTGCGCACCGTCCAGGCCATCACCGGCAGGTGCCCGAGCACGCGGGCGAGGTGCGTCGCGGCGCAGGGCAGGTCGTCGACCCGCCAGGACACGAAGTCGGGCCGGGTCTCCTCGATGTGCAGCAGGTCCGAGAGCCGGCGGCGTGCCGAATCGGTGAGGGCGGCGTAGGCCGGGTCGTCCTGGTTCGTCTCGCCGACGATGCCGCGCGGGACCGCGTCGGGCACCAGGCCGCGCAAGGCCGCGACCACCTCCGGATCGAAGGACTTCACCGCGACCGGCCCGGCGTAGGCGCTCAGCACCTCCGCGACGCGGCGGGTCAGGGTCAGGTCGCCGGAAGTGGACGACTTGATCTCGACGACGAGCGGGGTCCGCCCGGCGATCTCGGCGAGGAAGTCCGGCAGCGTCGGGATCGTCTCAGTCGTGCCCGCGACCGAGAGGCCGCGAAGGTCGGCGGCCCGCATCGCGGCGACGGGGTCGGCGACGCCCGCCAGCCGCCCCAGGGCCGCGTCGTGGAAGACCATCGCCTCGCCGTCGGCGCTGATCTGCACGTCGCACTCGATGGCGTAGTTGCCCGCGATCGCCGCGCGGGCGGCGGCGATCGTGTTCTCGGGCCGGCCCGCCGCGCGGTCGTGCAGGCCGCGATGGGCGATCGGCCGCGCGACGAGCCAGCCGAGTTCCATCACCGCACCTCGAACATCGCCTCGACCTCGACGGCGGCGTCGAGGGGCAGTTCCGCGACCCCGACCGTGGAGCGGGCGTGACGGCCGCGGTCGCCGAGCACCGCGACCATCAGGTCGGAGGCGCCGTTCATGATGCCGGCGATGCCGGAGAAGCTCGGCACGCAGTTGATGAAGCCGCCGAGCCGGACGCATTGCACGACCCCGCGCTCGAGGTCGCCCACCGCCGCCTCGACCTGCGCCAGCACGTTGAGCGCGCAGAGCCTGGCCGCGGCGATCCCGTCCTCGGCCGAGACCTCGGCGCCGAGCTTGCCGACATGGCCCGCGCCGAGCTTGCCGTCCGCCCCGAAGCAGATCTGGCCCGAAACCACCACGAGGTTGCCGCTGCGCACGAAGGGCACGTAGTTCGCGACCGGCGCCGCCGCCTTCGGCAGGGTGAGCCCGAGGCTCTCGAGGCGTTCCTTGACCGTGCTCATGAAAGGGCTCCGCGTGTCCGTTGTCGGCGATGCACCGGCTCTGGAGCACGGGCCGCGGCCGGCACGCAAGGCACTTCTCGGAGGCAGCGTGGAGTCGAGCCGGCAAACGACGCCCGTTTTACAGGCATGTCCGCCACGACACCCGGCCCTCTCATTGACAGCGCGGCCGCGTTTCTTAGTAATCGCGCGCGTGCCGCCCCGGTGACGAGGCGGCACTTTCGTTTTTGCACGCAGGGCACAGGTCCTGCACGCAGCCTGACAACGCCGGGTCTTCACCCGGCCCGCCGACACGGAGACGGGATCGTGACATCCGCCCTTCTGCCGACCTATGCCCGGGCCCCCATCGCCTTCGAGCGTGGCGAGGGCGCATGGCTGGTGGCGCGCGGGGGCGAGCGATACCTCGATTTCGGCGCCGGCATCGCGGTGAACGCGCTGGGCCACGCCCACCCGCACCTCGTCGAGGCCCTGACCACCCAGGCGCAGAAGCTCTGGCACACCTCGAACCTGTTCGAGATCCCCGACGGCGAGCGCCTCGGGCAGCGTCTGGTCGACGCGAGCTTCGCCGACGTGGCGTTCTTCTGCAATTCGGGCGCCGAGGCCAACGAGGCCGCGATCAAGATGGCGCGGAAGTACCACGCCGCCGGCGGGCACCCCGAGCGCTACCGCATCATCACCTTCGAGGGCGCGTTCCACGGGCGCACGCTGGCGACGCTGGCCGCCGGCGGCCAGCAGAAGTACATCGAGGGCTTCGGCCCGAAGGTCGACGGGTTCGACCAGGTGCCCTTCGGCGACCACGAGGCGCTGCGCGCCGCGATCGGCCCCGAGACGGCGGCCGTGATGATCGAGCCGATCCAGGGGGAGGGCGGCGTCCGCCCGGTGCCGCCGCAATGCCTGCGGGGCCTGCGCGCGCTCTGCGACGAGCACGGCCTGATGCTGATCATGGACGAGGTCCAGACCGGCGTCGGCCGCACCGGCCTCCTGTTCGCGCACGAGTGGTCCGGCGCCGCGCCCGACATCATGAGCGCGGCCAAGGGCATCGGCGGCGGCTTCCCGCTGGGCCTGTGCCTGGCGACCCGCGAGGCCGCCCGCGGCATGGTCGCCGGCAGCCACGGCACCACCTTCGGCGGCAACCCGCTCGCCATGGCCGTCGGCAACGCCGTGCTCGACGTGGTGCTGGGCGACGGCTTCCTCGACCACGTCCAGCGCGTCGCGCTGGTCCTGAAGCAGAAGCTCGGGGCGCTGCCCGACCGCTACCCGCACGTCGTCACCGAGATCCGCGGCGAGGGGCTGATGCTCGGGCTCAAGCTCGCCGTGCCCAACACCGAGTTCGCTGCGGCCGCCCGCGCCGAGCACCTGCTGGTGATCCCGGCGGGCGACAACGTGGTCCGCCTGCTGCCGCCGCTGATCGTCACCGAGGCCGACGTCTCCGAGGCGGTCGCACGCCTCGAAGTCACGGCGGCGGCGTTCACGGCCGCGATGCGCGGCGCCGCCGAGTGATGCCGACGTGATGCTGATCCCGGCTCCCGAAGGCGGAGCCGCCGACCGAACCCGGACATGATGTGTTGAGATGACTGCCCCCCTGAACGGCCGGACCAGCGGCCCCACGACCGGCGCGAGCGCGCCCCGCCACTTCCTCGACCTGTCGGACTTCTCCGGCGCCGACCTCCGCCGGGTGCTCGACGCCGCGGCCGCGATCAAGGGGCGCCGCCGCAAGGGCGAAGTCGCCGCCGACCGCCCGCTCGCCGGCAAGAACCTCGCGATGGTGTTCGACCGGCCTTCGACCCGCACCCGCGTCTCCTTCGACGTGGCGATGCGCGAGCTCGGCGGCGAGACGTTGATGCTGACGGGCTCCGAGATGCAGCTCGGCCGCGGCGAGACCATCGGCGACACCGCGCAGGTGCTCTCCCGCTTCGTCGACGCGATCATGATCCGCATCCTGGATCACGCGCTGATGCTGGAGCTGGCCGAGAACGCCACGGTGCCGGTGATCAACGCGCTGACCAAACTCTCGCATCCGTGCCAGATCATGGCCGACGTGCTGACCTTCGAGGAGCATCGCGGGCCGATCCAGGGCCGCACGGTGGCGTGGTCGGGCGACGCCAACAACGTGCTGACGAGCTGGGCGCACGCGGCCGCGCGCTTCGACTTCACCCTCAACGTCGCCTGCCCGCCCGAGCTGGCGCCGCCGCCGGCGCTGATGGCCTGGGCGCGCGCCGAGGGCGCCCGCGTCAACGTCACCGCCGACGCCTTCGCCGCGGTCGAGGGGGCCGACGCGGTCGTGACCGATTGCTGGGTCTCGATGGGCGACGAGGACGAGGCTCACCGCCACAACCTGCTCAACCCCTATCAGGTGAACGGCGCGCTGATGCGGGCCGCCGCCAAGGACGCGGTGTTCATGCACTGCCTGCCCGCCCATCGCGGCGAGGAGGTCACCGCCGAGGTGATGGACGGCCCGCAATCGGTGGTGTTCGACGAGGCGGAGAACCGCCTCCACGCCCAGAAGGGCATCCTGGCGTGGTGCATGCGGGCGAACGGCCTGTAGCGGGTCGCGAACGGGCGGCCGATCGGACGCAGCGGCCGGACGGGTCGCGGGCCTTGACCGTATGAACATCGTGTATACGTTCAGGCTCCAAGACGCCCCCGACGAGACGTAGAAGGCGACCGCCTTGAGCATCGACGGCCTGAGCAACGTCCCGGCGCGGCGCGGGACGACGATCAACCTGCGCATCGAAGCCGAGACGCGGGACCTGATCGACGACGCCGCCTCGGTGCTCGGCAAGACGCGGACCGAGTTCATGATCGACACCGCGCGCCATCACGCCATCGACGTGCTGCTCGATCAGCGCCTGTTCGTCCTCGACGACGCGCGCCACGCCGCGTTCGTCGCGGCCCTCGACGCACCGCCGGCCGAAAGGCCGAGGCTGAGCGCGCTCATGGGGAGGAATCTCGCCTGGGAGCGCTGATCGGGCCGCCGGTTCCCTTGGGTCCGGAGCACGCCCTGGATGGATTCTCCTGCGGCCGGCCGGTGCTCGACGATTGGCTGAAGCGGCAGGCACGCCGCAGCGAGGACCGGTTCGCCCGGACTTATGTGGTCTGTGCGGACGGCGCGGTGGTGGGGTATTACTGCATCTCCGCGGGGACGGTCGCGCGGGAGGATGCCCCGGGGCGGATTCGACGCAACGCGCCGGAGCCGATCCCGGTCTCGATCCTGGGCCGGCTGGCCGTGGACCAGCGTTGGGCCGGCCGTGGGCTCAGGGCCGACCTCCTGGCCGATGCGCTGCGCCGGATCGCCAACGCGGCCGAGGTGATCGGGATCGGCGCCGTCCTGATCCATGCGCTCGACGACCAGGCGCTCGCATTCTACCGCAGGCAGGCGGAGTTCCTCGAATTCCCCGACCGCTCGCGCACCCTGTTCCTGCCGATCGGCGCGCTGACCGGCGGACGATGACGACCCGAACGCTTCTAAGCCGAACGCTTCCAAGCCGAACGCTTGCAGGCCAAATACGTGCAGGCAGACCGCTTCCAGGACCGAGTTGAGACCATGACCGCCGGACACGACACAACCCCGATCAACGAAGGCAACGGTCACGACGGCGCCGACGACTGCGTGCTGCCGTTCGCGGTCGAGGCGCTCGATGTGCGCGGGCGCGTCGTCCGGCTCGGGCCCTCCGTCGACACGATCCTGCGGCGGCACGGCTACCCGGATGCGGTGGCGCGCCTGCTCGGCGAGGCGGCGGCGCTGACCGTGCTCCTCGGCTCGTCCCTGAAGTTCGAGGGCCGGTTCCAGCTCCAGACCAAGACCGACGGCCCGGTCGGGATGATCGTCGTCGACTTCGAGGCGCCCGACCGCCTGCGCGCCACCGCGCGGTTCGAGGCGGACGCCATCGCCGCCCTCGGCGCCGGCCCGCACAAGGCCGCCGAGCTGATCGGGCAGGGGCATCTGGCCATGACCATCGACCAGGGCTCGGCCGCCAGCCGCTACCAGGGCGTGGTCGCGCTGGAGGGGCAGAGCCTGGAGGAGGCCGCGCACCAGTACTTCCGCCAGTCCGAGCAGATCCCGACCGAGGTGCGGCTCGCCGTGGCCGAAGCCTTCGAGGACGGGCAGAGCCGCTGGCGCGCCGGCGGGCTGCTGGTGCAGTTCCTCCCCCAATCGATCGACCGGGCGCGGCTCGCCGACCTGCCGCCGGGCGACATCCCGGAGGGCCGCGTCCACCTCGACGAGCACGGCACCCGGGAGGACGACGCCTGGGTCGAGGCGCGCGCCCTCGTCGGCACCGTTGAGGACCACGAGCTCGTCGACCCGGCGGTCTCGAGCGAGCGGCTGCTCTACCGGCTGTTCCACGAGCGCGGCGTGCGGGTGTTCGACGCGCAAGGCGTGCACGAGCAGTGCCGCTGCTCGCGCGAGCGGGTGATGGGCATGATCCGCTCGTTCTCGCCCGAGGAACGCCGCGAGATGATCGCCGACGACGGCCGCGTCGTGATCACCTGCGAGTTCTGCTCGCGCCGCTACGACCTCGACCCGGCCGAGGTCGAGGCGGAGGTGGCCGAGACGCCGAAGCAGTAGAACCGAACCCTGTCCGGTTCACGGCCAAGCTTGATCCACGGATAGACTGAACATCGGTTTATAAAAATCAGTCTCCGGCGATGAAACTGTTTTCGAACCTTCGGCGTTTCGATGCTTCCAACAACGTCGCAAGAACGCCGGAGGAAGCATCATGAAGAGAGTCGCCATCGGGCTCGCAGCCCTGCTGTTCAGCACGTCCGTCTACGCCCAGGGCGCGGCCGGAAACGCGGCCGGCGCCGGGACGGGCCGCGCGAATACCGGATCGATGGATGCCGGCGGCAACACGGGCGGCGCCGGCGCGACGGCCGGCGGCCGGATGTCGGAGACGCGGGGTGAGAGCCGGAACACCGCCGCCGGGAACGGGGCCGGCGGCCGCGAGAACGGGATGCAGGCCGGACGGGCCGATCGCCAAGGCGTCGACCGCCAAGGCGTCGATCGTCAGGGCGCCGACCGGCAAGGGTCTGATCGGCAAGGCGCCGACCGTCAGGCGGCCGGCCGCGAAGACCGCCGCGACGCGGATCGGGTGGAAGCTCGCGGCGGCAACCGCGATGGGATGCGCCGCGACCGCGCCGAGCGCGACACGCGCAGCGAGCGCCGGGAGACCCGCACCGACATCCGCTCCGAGCGGGCCGGCGGCGGCTTCCGCCGGGAAGGACGGTTCGTGTTCGTCGGCGGCCAGCGCGTGGTCTACGGCTCGCCCGAGTACCGCCGGCTCGTCACCGTCGAGCGCCGGGGCGGCACGCGGGTCCGCACCGTCACCATCCGCGGCCACCGCGTCCTCTACGGCTCGCCCGAGTACCGTCGCCTCGTGAGCGTCCGCGAATCCGGGCCGCGCGTGCGCTACGTGACCATCCGCGGGCAGCGGGTGCTCTACGGATCGCCCGAGTACCGCCGCCTCAGCGTGACCACGACCGAGCGCCGCGGCGGCCGCGTCGCGGCCGACTTCCGCGGTCGGGACCGCGTCGACGTGCGGACCCGCTCCGCCCGGACCGAGACCCGCGACGACCGCGGCTTCCGCAACGCCGACCGCCGCAACGCGGGCGAGCGCAACGCCGACCGGGGATCCGAGCGCAACGCCGACCTGCGGGGCGGCCAGGGGGGGCGCAACGGCCAGGACTTGCGGGGCGGCCAAGACCTGCGGGCTGGCCAAGACCTGCGGGGCGGCCAGGACAAGGGCGGCATCCGCAACGCCTCCGAGCGCACGGGCGGCCGTGACGGTGGCCGCCAGATGAGCGGTCAGGGCGGGCGCGATGCCGGCATGACCGGCGGCGCGTCCGAGCGCGGCACCCCGGGCACCCGCGGCGGTGGGCGCGACGGTCGCAACTGATCGGGCTCGCCTCACGAGCGGGGAGGGGGCGACGCCGCCTCCCCGTTCCGTTGCGCCGTCAGTTCCTGAGCACCGGCTCGGCGATGTCGACGGCATGGCGGCCGGCCAGGTATTCCGGCTGGAACAGGCACATCCGCACGGCGTCCCGGTAGCGGCCGTTCATGAAGAACTCGTCCCGCAGGATGCCCTCGGGCCGGAAGCCGCAGCTCTCGTAGATCCGCACGGCGCGGGCGTTGTCCTTGTCGACGTGCAGGTAGAGCTTGTGGATGTTGAGCACGCTGAAGGCGTAGTCCATCGCGATCCGGGTCGCCTGGCGGGCGAAGCCCCGGCCCTGGAACCCGGGGTGGATCGCGATCTGGAACTCGCAGCGCCGGTGCAGGTGGTTGATCTCGACGAGCTCGACGAGGCCCGCCGGCTGGCCGTGCAGCGTCGCGATGATGAAGCGCCGCTCGGTCTGGTTGTGGATGTTGCGCTCGTAGAGCTGCGCCAGCTCGGCGAAGGACTCGTAGGCCTCCTCGAACCAGTAGCGCATGATGCTGTCGTTGTTGTTGAGCTGATGCACGAACATCAGGTCCTCGCGCTCCAGCGGGCGGAGCTTGACCCTGTCGGGAACGGTCTCGTTCATGCGGCGCAGGCCTCGATCAGCCGGCGCAGGAACGCCTCCCCGTCCCTCAGCGCCGCCAGGGTGATGAACTCGTCGGGCTGGTGCGCCTGGTCGATCGAGCCCGGCCCGCAGACCACCGTCGGGATGCCCCCCTGCTGGAAGCGCCCGGCTTCCGTGGCGTAGGGCATCGACACGGTGCGGTTGCGGTTGGCCATCCGCAGCGCCAGCCGCTCGGCCTCCGAGCCCGGATCGGGCAGGAGGCCGGGGATCGCGATCTCCTCGACGGTCTCGATCCGGCCGAAGGGGCCGTAGCGGTTCAGGCGCTCGCGGGTCACCGCCTCGGCCTTGGCCTGGAACAGGCGCGGGATCTCGGCCATGTCGAGGTCGGGCAGGCCGCGGAACTCCCAGTGGAAGGCGCATTCCTTCGGCAGGATGTTGCGGGCGGTGCCGCCGTGGATCGTGCCGACATGCACGGTGGTGGCGGGCGGATCGAACCGGCCCGACGCGTCGCCGCGCGCGATCATCCGGTCGGCGATGGCGTTGAGCCCGGAGACGAGGTCGCAGGCCGCCATCACGGCGTTGGCGCCCAGCATCGGCTTGGCCGAATGCGCCTCGTGGCCGTGCACCGTGGTGTGGAAGGTGACGATGCTCTTGTGCGCGTCGGCGACCTCGAGGTCGGTCGGCTCGCCGACGATCACCGCGCCCGGCCGCGGCAGGTCGAGGCCGAAGCGGGCGATCGCGTCCATCACGCCGAGGCAGGTGGTCTCCTCGTCGTAGGACAGCAGGATGTGGATCGGGCGTTTCAGGTCGGCGGCGAGGTAGTCCGGCACCAGGGCCAGGGCGGTGGCGCAGAAGCCCTTCATGTCGACCGCGCCGCGGCCGTAGGCCCGGCCGTCGGCGACGCGCAGGGTGAACGGGTCGGCGGTCCAGGCTTGGCCTACGACGGGGACGACGTCGGTGTGCCCCGACAGCACGACGCCGCCGTCGACCGGCGGGCCGATCGTGGCGAAGAGCGCGGCGCGGTCGCCGGCGGCGTTCGGGATGCGGGAATAGGGGACGCCCCAGCCGTCGAGGTAGGCGGCGACCCAGTCGATCAGGGCGAGGTTCGGCTTGGAACTCTCGGTGTCGAAGGCGACGAGGTGGGCGAGGATGTCGAGCGGGGTCATCCGCTCGCCGGAACCGGGCATCGGTCGTGTCCTTGGGCGGCCGGCCCCGGGCGCCGGCCCGAAACCGATCAGTGCAGGCTGCGGCGGATATGCGGGCTGTCGAGGGAGAAGGCCGGGATCTCGGCCTCGAAGCTCTCGCCCGCGACCGTGGCCATGGTGTAGCTGCCGGCCATCAGCCCGTCCGGCGTGGTGAGCGGGCAGCCGCTGGTGTAGCAGAACGACTCGCCCGGCTCCAGCACCGGCTGCTTGCCGACGACGCCGGCGCCACGCACCTCCTGGCAGTCGCCGCGCCCGTCGATGATGCGCCAATGGCGCGAGCGGAGCTGCACCTGCTCGGCGCCGTTGTTCACGATCTCGACGGTGTAGGCGAAGAAGTACCGGCTTTCGCCCGGCGAGGATTCCTCCTCGACGAAGCGCGGATTGACGGTCACGCTGATTCCGCGCGTCTCGGCCTTGTACATCGTCCCTAATTGCCCTCTTCAGCGGCGACCGAGTTCGGTCTAGCTCGGGTCTAGACGGCTCGAAGCCGCTTTTCGATGCGACTTTCATCGTGGTAGTTGCCGGGAGAATTCCCGTCAATCGCGTTGAAGTACGTCGCGGCGGCGGCAGGGGCAGGGCCGGCATGGTCGAGGGTTTGACGGGCCGCCTGAGGCGGTTCGGGGACGTGCGGCCCTCGCTGACCGCGCTCGCGCACGGCGCCGCCTGGACGGCGCTCCTGGCGCTCGCGGGCTTCCTCGCCTGGCGCGATCCCGGCACGAACCTGCCACCCGCGGCGGCGCTCGCGGCGGCGCTGATCCTCGACGGCGGGGCCCGGATCGCGGCGGCCCGGATCGCAAGACGGACAGGCCCCGATCCGCGGCTTTCCGGCCTGCCCTCCCTGGTGCTCGGCGTCGGCGGCGCCTTCGGCCTCCTCGCCGGCGGGGCCGCGTTGCTGCTGTTGCCGCGCGCGGTCCCGGTGCTCGCGAGCGCGCTCGCCGGCCTGATCGCGATCGGCGCGCTGGCCCGGCTCGCCCTGATCCGGATCGTCCTCGCCCTGCCCGGCGAGGAACCGGGCGAGCCGTGCCCGGCGCCGGCCGAGCCTCCTTTAAGCCGGCGTTAGGCGCTTTGCCCGAAAACGGCCGATGGTGACGGCCGGACGGGGCGCGCGAGAGACATGAGCACGACGCCGAGCCCGGCTGCCGGGACAAGCCCTTCAGCCGGGAACGCTTCTTCTGCGGGGCAGGGCGCCGCGGCGGCACCCGGAGCGCCGCGCGACGGCATCCTGTCGGCCGAGGGCATCGCCGCCCTGGCGCAGGCGGGCGGCATCCTGACGCCTTCCCCCTTCGCCGCCGACCAGATCCAGCCCGCGAGCCTCGACCTGCGCCTCGGGGCGCGGGCCTGGCGCGTGCGCACCAGCTTCCTGCCGGGCGCGTCCCGCGCGGTCTCGGCCTGCGTCGCGCGCCTTTCGTTCCACGAGATCGACCTGCGGCCCGGCGCGGTGCTGGAGACCGGCTGCGTCTACATCGCCGAGCTGCAGGAATCCCTGGCCCTGCCCGAGACCCTCGCGGCGGCGGCCAACCCGAAGAGCTCGACCGGTCGGATCGACGTGTTCACCCGCGTCATCACCGACCGGGCGGAGGCGTTCGACCAGGTCGAGGCCGGCTATCGCGGGCCGCTCTACGCCGAGATCTCGCCGCGCACCTTCCCGGTCCTGGTCCGCACCGGCTCGCGCCTGTCGCAGATCCGCTTCCGCCGCGGCACGGTGCGGCTGCGCGACGACGAGCTCGTCGCGCTGCACGCGCGCTCGCCGCTCGTCACCGCGGCGGCGCCGTCCTTCCACGGCGGCGTCGCCGTCTCCGTGGACCTCGCCGGATTCGACGGGCTCATCGGCTACCGGGCCAAGCGCCATACCGGCCTCGTGGACGTGGACGCCCCCGGGCGCCATG
This sequence comes from Methylobacterium sp. WL12, assembly GCF_008039475.1. Taxonomy (NCBI): domain Bacteria; kingdom Pseudomonadati; phylum Pseudomonadota; class Alphaproteobacteria; order Hyphomicrobiales; family Methylobacteriaceae; genus Methylobacterium; species Methylobacterium sp. WL12. The sequence goes on from NZ_VRUW01000022.1 coordinate 49,559, forward strand.
CGGCGGCCGAGTTCTGGGAGCCGCTGCCGGCCGACGGCTCGGGCTCGCTGATCCTCGATCCCGGCCAGTTCTACATCCTGGCCTCGAAGGAATCGGTGCAGGTGCCGCCCGACCACGCCGCCGAGATGGTCCCGTTCGACCCGCTGGTGGGCGAGTTCCGGGTCCACTACGCCGGCTTCTTCGATCCCGGCTTCGGCTATGCCGGCGCCGGCGGAACCGGCGCGCGCGCGGTGCTGGAGGTGCGCTCGCGCGACGTGCCGTTCCTGCTCGAGGACGGCCAGATCGTCGGCCGCCTCGTCTACGAGCGCATGGAGGCGGTGCCGCGGATGCTCTACGGCGCCGGCGCCGGCTCGAACTACCAGGCGCAAGGGCTGAAGCTGTCGAAGCACTTCGCCTGAGGCGGCGCGGCCTTGAGTGACCCGGCCACCGCAATCCTCGCGCGGAGTCCGAGCCGGCCACGGGCGTGCCCGCGGCACGGTCGATCCAGATCACATTACCGCCGCCGACGAACCCAGGATGCTGGAGTGCTGGACGATCGCGTTGATGGGCAAGATCGCGTAGCCATCCCGGTCGGCATCTGCATCCGGAAGTCGCGGCGCCCGCTTCGACGCCCCCTGTTCGTGTAACGGCGCACCGAACCCGCCGAGCCGTGCGACTTGTCCGTGGGACGGCGCGCGAAAAAGCTCCGATTTCGCGGTGGCTTGCTGAATCCAACGCCGTCGGAAGGGAGTGGTGGGCCCGGCAGGACCGCCGGGATTCAAGTGGATCAAAGACTTAGCGAGAGGTTTGGGGCTTGCTAGGCTCATTGAATATCAAGGGGTTTCTTCAGCGCCCCCCAAACCTTCGGGGCCTGAAAACGAGACTGCCGCCCTGGGGGTAGGAGCCCAGAACGGCAGGAACGAGGAAACCCGCCACCAAGCGACTTCCGAGGCCGGAGACTATCACGGCGTGCCCGGCGCTTCCACCATCGTGGGAGGCGCGGCATGACCGACCTCCGTACCATGGCTCGCGACCTCGGCGGCGAGGTTGCCGGTATCGGTCAAATTCTGTGCCCCGGCGTTGGACACACCGCCCGCGACCGCTCCCTGTCCGTGCGCCTCGACGCTCGCGCGCCCGGCGGCATCGTCGTCCACTCGTTCGCGGGTGACGATGCCCTCGCCGCAAAGGACTACGTTCGGCAACGGCTGGGCCTGTCCGAGGTTTTCGCCCGATCCGGTGTAAACCTCCCAGCCGAGGCAGAACGCAATTTTGCGTCGAGCCCCGTTGTGGTCCCCGGATCGGGGGAGCGCACCGCTCGTGCCCTGGCGATCTGGGCGGAAGCTCGCCACCCGGCTGGTAGTCCGGTGGAACGCTACCTCGCGCGCCGCGGCCTCGCCCTCCCGGATGATGTCCGTGAGGTGATCCGCTTCCATCCCTCGTGCCCCTTCGCCGGCACCCGTACCCGCGCCATGGTGGCGCTTGTGCGGGACATCGTGACGAACGAGCCGGTCGCCATCCACCGCACGGCCTTGAGCCTCGACGGTTGCAAGATCGAGGTGAACGGGCACGACCGTCTCGCCCTCGGCCCGATCGGCGGCGGCGCGGTGAAGCTCACCCCCGACGAGGACGTGACCACCTGCCTCGGGATCGGGGAGGGGATCGAGACCACACTGTCGCTCCGTAGGTCCCCCGAGTTCGGGGAATCGCCCGTGTGGTCGCTCATCGCGGCCGGCGGCATCAGCGCCTTGCCTGCGCTGCCCGGCATCGAGGCCTTGTGGATCGCCGTCGATCACGACCCGGCCGGCCTCAAGGCCGCTCGCACCTGCGCCGCCCGCTGGCAGGCCTCCGGTGCCGAAACCTTCCTCATCACGCCGGAAGCCCCCGGCGCGGACCTCAACGACCTGATCAAGGGGGCGCACCATGGCTGATCTCACCGGCTACACGATCGAGCATGGCAAGCCTGACCATCTCGCCGACGAGGCCTTGAGCGAGGGCTATGACGGCTGGGCGAACGACCGCGTCCCGATTGCGCCCCGCCGTGGGGCGGGTAAGGGGAGCGCGAAGCCGCTGATCTTCACGGCGGCCGAGCTACGCCGTCGGGAGTTCAGCCCCATCCGCTACGTGGTGCCTGGCTATATCGCGGAGGGCTGCACGCTTCTCGCCGGCCGACCCAAGCTCGGCAAATCGTGGCTAGTTCTGGAGGCTGGGCTTGCCGTGGCCAGCGGCAGCAACTGCTTGGGCGGCATCCCCTGCGAGCAAGGCGACGTTCTGTACCTCGCCCTTGAGGACAACGAGCGTCGGCTTCAGCGCCGCATGGACAAGGTCTTGGGCGCGTTCGCTACCGAGTGGCCGGCAGCTTTCGAGTGCGCGACCGAATGGCCCCGCTCCAACGAGGGCGGCATCGATGCGATTGAGGAATGGATACTGTCGAAGGAGAACCCGCGCCTCGTCATCGTGGACGTGCTGGCGATGTTCAAGCCGGTTCGCGGTGACAAGGAGAGCTTGTACGAGGCTGATTACCTCTCGATCAAAGGCCTACAGGGGCTCGCTGGCAAGTATCAGGTCGCGATCGTCGTCGTGCATCACACCCGGAAATCCGGGACTGAGAGCGACCCGTTCGAGAAGGTATCGGGCACCCTGGGCCTGTCCGGCGCTGCGGACACCACCGTCATCCTCGACCGGGACGGCAATGGCGCAACGCTCTACGGCCGCGGACGTGATGTCGAGGAGATCGAGGCTGCCGTCATCTTCGACAAGGCATCCTGCCGCTGGCACGTCCAGGGCGAAGCGAGCGAGGTCCGGCGCACCGACGAGCGTGGCGGCATCCTGGCGGCGCTTGAGGATGCGGATGAGCCGATGTCCCCGGGCGAGATCGCGATTGCCACGGGGCACACTCGCAACGCAATCGACCAGCTCCTCTACAAGATGGGCAAGGCAGGCGAGGTGCTGAAAGCCGGCCGCGGCCGCTACGTGCATCCCAATCGGACCGATCTTATCGATAGGGACGCTGGCACCCCCCATAAGAACGATAAGAAGATAAGAAAGGCGCCGTCCGCAGAGGGAGACACAGAGCGCGGTAGCCCCCCCGATCTTACCGGAACCAGCGCGCCCGTAAGAAACGCCCCACTCGATCCCACCGACGAAGCTGCCGTCGAGGATGCCCTTCGCTCGATCCATGAGGCCAAGGAGGCGGGGGCGCCTGAGTGGCCGGCGCTTCTCGCCGCTCTCGTCAACATGACCAGCAAGGATGAGGTGGCTCGCCTCGCCAAGAAGCTCGGGTTGGACCTGGGAGGCGACGATGCGTGAGGCAACTGGTTCTTACCGTCTTATCGATCTTACGGGGGGTCGCGATCTTACGCCCCCTCGCTCATCAGACAGGATCATGGACCTGGCAGACCGGCTTCGCAGGCTGGCCCCGTCCTCTCGAGATCCCGAGCGCTTCCACGAGGAGAAGAGCGAGATCGTCCACGCCCTGCGCATCATCGCTCGCGAGGTGGCTCATGGCTAAGTGGCCCTACGGCACACCGGAGTGGAAGGCGCTGCGTGCGTCCAAGCTCAAGGCCTCGCCCATCTGTGAGCCGTGCCAGCGGCGAGGCAGGGTCGTGGCTGCGAACACAGTGGACCACCGCATCAGCATCACGAACGGCGGTCCTGCCTTCCCTCTGCTGTCTGGTCTGATGTCCATGTGCCCAGCGTGTCACAACGCCAAGACGCGGGCCGTGGACAGGCCCGGCGGTTCGGGTGTGGCATTCCCTGGCTGCGATGCCTCGGGCCTGCCTGTGGACCCCTCGCATCCGTTCTTCGGCGGTCCAGCGAAGGGGTATACCCCCTCCAAGGACAAGGCGTTGGGGGCCGGGGACCGATTGGGGAGCTCTCCTCGCACTAAGTTTCGGGGAGGCCGCTGATGGGTCTCCGTGGTCCCGGCGCGAAGGCGATCAAAAAGCCTGCCGATCCCCTCATCGAAGCGACATCCGAGCCGCATCCGTGGGAGGCGGAAGGCCTCTCGCGTGCAGAGCGCGTCATCGCCTTCATGGAATCCCTACCGGTCACGTCGGGTGCGCTCGCCGGGACGACGTTCCGGGTCCGGCCCTGGCAGCGCAGGTTCCTCAAGGCGGTCTACGCCACCGATCGGCGCGGCCGGCGGCAGGTTCGCACTGCCGTGCTCTCAATGGCCCGAAAGAACGGGAAGACGGACGTGGCCGCGCGCCTCGCCCTCTGCCACATCGCCGGGCCGGAGGCGGAGGAGCGTGGCGAGGTCTACTCGGCCGCCAACGACCGCTTCCAGGCCGGCCGCATCTTCTCGGAGATTTGCGCCATCATCGACCGGGTGCCGTGGCTCACCGAGCGCATCTCGATCCGCCGCCACTCGAAGGAGCTTGAGGACATCGGCGGCACCGGCACGGTGTTCGCGGCGCTCTCGGCCGACGTGGCGACGAAGCACGGCCTATCGCCGTCCATGTGGATCTACGACGAGCTCGGGCAGTCGCCGAGCCGCGACCTGTACGACACTCTCGACACGGCTATGGGCGCCCGCGGCGAGCCGTTGGGCGTCGTCATCTCGACCCAGGCCGCGCGGGACGATGCGCCGATGTCCGAGCTGGTAGACTACGGCGTGCGGGTGAACGCGGGCGAGGTGAAGGATGCGAGCTTCCACCTGACGTTCTACACCGCGCCGGCCGAGGCTGACCCGTGGGAGCGGGCGACGTGGAAGGCGGCGAACCCGGCGCTCGGTGACTTCCGGTCCCTTGAGGATGTCCAGCGCCTCGCCGGGCAGGCCCAGCGGATGCCAAGCCGGGAGGCGTCATTCCGCAACCTGATCCTCAATCAGCGGGTGGACGCGACCCAGCAATTCATCACCGCGCCGGTGTGGATGGCCTGCGGTGCGCCCGTGGACCTCGCCAGCCTCAAGGGGCGGCCCTGCCACGCTGGTCTCGACCTTGCGGCCTCGCGCGACCTCACGGCCCTGGTACTGGTGTTCGAGGACGACGACGGCGCCTTCGACGCGGTGCCGTTCTTCTGGCTCCCCGACGACGACCTGCGGGAGCGAGAGGATGTGGACCGGGTGCCCTACGTGCGCTGGCGGGACGAAGGCTTCCTGCAGACCATGCCGGGGAAGACGACGGACCCGGAGGTAGTAGCTCGCAAAATTGCCGAGCTACACGGCATTTTCGGCTTCACGGCGCTCGCCTACGATCGGTGGCGGATCGAGGACATGCGGCGCGAGTTGGCGGCGATCGGCGCCGACGTTCCCCTCGTGGAGTGGGGGCAGGGGTTCAAGGACATGAGCCCAGCGATCGACGTGTTGGAGCGCTTGGCCGTCGAGGCGAAGCTACGGCACGGGATGCACCCGGTCCTGACCTGGTGCGCCGGCAACGCGAAGACGACGGCGGATCCGGCCGGGAATCGGAAGCTCGACAAGCGGAAGTCCACGGGGCGTATCGACGGGCTACAGGCCCTGGCGATGGCCCTCGGGGCAGCGAACCGCCACGAGGTGCAGGAGGCGTGGAGTCCGATGGTGGACGTGATCTGACCCCAGGATAAATCTGAAAATAAATCTTGAAACGAAATTATTATCGTCCATATTCTGACTGGTCGGCCACTGGCGGCCTTCCAAGAGGTGCAAAATGGACTTTAAGACCTACGACGAAATGTCGAAGCTACTCACCTTGAACGGGAATATCATCACCTGCCCTATGGCAAGTCTTCGTGACGCCCATGGTGCAGGAAAGTTGGGAGTGACTGTAACGAACAATATTAGCGCCGCCCTAGCGCATCGCGGAGTTGGGCATAACCCCGCCACCTTGCCGCAACAACAATGGGAAAGCGTACGGCTCTATAAGCTCGGGACTACTGTCGCGGATCTCATCACGGCGGCAACTGAGATTGGGGATGCAAACGATGAAAAGGTCCGCCAATTAGCAAATAGCACGGCAATCGAAGATTTAAAAAAGGTGAGGGAGATCGTCTGCGGCTAATGTATAGCGATCAACGGGGCAGTTGGAGCTGCCCCGCTGATCTAACCACCACCGTTCCAGGAGAACGATTATGGCTGAGCACGCTGATACCACGGCAACGTTAACGTCCCGTCGCGATCGTATCGACACCCTGATTTCGGACATGGAATACCCCGTTTCCGACCTCGCTCGGTGGGGTGAAGTCGTGAGGTGCCTCGGCACAACTGATGAGCCGGATTGCGGTGCCATCATCGTTGTTGGCGATGCTATCCTCACCCTCGCCAAGCGCATCCAAGCGGATTGGGATCAGGCTTTCAGGCTCACGCGACCGGTTCGGGAGAGCGCCCGATGAACTCGCACCCCCTCATGGTCCGCAGCTCCCTACAAGCCGCCGTCGCCGCTCTCGTCTTGTCTCGCGTCGCGATGGCACTCGGCCGGACTGAGGAATGGTTCTGGCGTCGAGCCGCGGACCGGATGAGGCACGCTCAGGCTCTTGCCGACATGGCGACCGGCCGCTGATCCACCCGGCCCGGCCGCTCGCGCGGTCAATGGTGGGGGATGCGTCACCCGCCTTACCGAGCCCGGTCGGGCTTTTGACAAACCTCTTGCGTCTAACAAGAGGATGGACTACCTCTTGATTGAAACAAGAGGTGATCTCCTATGTCCAGCGTTCCCAAACTGACCCCGCTCGCCGCCTGCCGTGTCGCTCGCATCGACCGGGATCGCCTGAACGAACACGTCGCGGCCGGCCGCTATCCCTGCGCTCCGAGCACCGTGCCCGGCCGCGCCCGCCTCTTCGACCCCGACGACATGGTCGGGCTGTGGCTGTTTCGGACCTTGATGGACGATGGGCTGACTGCCGAGGCAGCGGGCTTCATGGCCTGCGAGGTCGCCAAAGCGGCACGTATGAACCCGGAGGCGCGCACGATCACCTTCGTTCAGACCTACTTCGATGAGCGCGGCGGCAACGCTTATCCGTCCAGCCATGTGCCGGACGATGCGGACTGGGATGATGTGACTTTCGGCGGCACTGATATCCGAAAGGCCACGACCTTCAACATCAGCAAGATCCGCAAGCTGATCGCTCACTACACCGAAGAAGAGCGTTCGATCATTGGCGAGCGCGAGTAACGGAACCGGAAGGAGAGATCAAATGCGTACACTCATTCATCTTCGCGAACAGCGCGGCCTCAAGGTCGATGCCATCCGGGCCATCCACGCCAAGGCCGCTGGCGAGAGCCGCGACCTGACGGACACCGAACAGGCCGCCTTCGACACCGGCAAGAGCGAGGTCGAGCGCATGGAGCGCGAGATCCGCAATCACGAGTTCCTGGCGGATGCCGAGCGCCGGGTCGAAGCCGAGCCGATCGGCGAGCGCCGTGGCGGCGAGATGGGCGACATCGAGGCCCGGTTCTCTCCGGCCAAGGCCCTCGCCGAGTTCGTGGAGACCGGCCGCCTGACGGGCGCCGAGGCCGAGTACGCCGCCGAGCACCGCTCCGGCCGGCAGGGTGCCATCGCCATGCCCGTCTCTGCCTTCATGGGCGAGACCCGCGCTTTGCTCACCACCGCCCCGGCTGGCGGCCCCGGCGGCAACCTTGTTCCGAGGGATCAGGGCACACTCATCGACCGGGTGCGGCCGACGCTGGTCACTGAGAGCCTGGGCGCGACCGTGCTCCGCGGTCTCACCGGCAACCTCGACCTCCCGCGCATCAAGGATTCGGGGCAGGCCTTCTGGGTCCCGGAGCACGGCAACGTTACTCGCTCCGACATGACCTTCGACAAGGTGTCGATGGGTCCGCACACTGTCGGCGCCGAATACGAGATCAGCCGCCGGATGCTCCTCCAGACGACCGCCCTGGAACCCATCCTGCGCAACGACATCGCCTTCCTGCTCCGGCAGGCCCTCGACGCCGCGGCGATCAAGGGCGGCGGCACGAACGAGCCGATCGGCATCCTATCGACACCCGGCCTCAACGTTCTCCCACTCGGCACGAACGGCGGGGCTCTCGGCCTCGACCAGGTGGCCGACATGATCGCGGCAATCGACGATGACGCGGACGGCAACCGCGGCTTCCTCATCACCAAGAACATCCGCACCGCGGCGCTCAAGCTGAAGGACGGGCAGGGCAACCCTCTGGGCCTCAACACCGTGTTCGCGGGCGAGGCGGTGCGGGTGTCCAAGGCGATGCCGGCCAACGGCACCAAGGGCACCGGCACGAACCTTTCGGCCGCCCTCTACGGGATCTGGTCGGACCTCATCATCGGCTACTGGTCGAGCGTCGATATCCTGCCGAACCCGTACCACGTCGACGTGGCCTCGAAGGGTGGCTTGCTCCTCCACGCCTTCCTCGACGCGGACATTGCCACTCGGCACATCGAGAATTTCGTGGCCGTGAAGGACGCGAAAACGTCCCCTTAATGGGCGGGGACGATTCGGCTGGAGGTCAACTTGACTTCTCGGATCCCGCCAATAGTGGCCTAATGCCTGCACTCTGAGGGCTATTTTCAATAAAACGAGGTATTATGATGGAACAGCGCGCATCAACCATTGAGGTCCGAGCTAAGGGCCGGCGCCTTGAAGGCCATGCTGCGCTGTTCGGTGTTGAGGCACGCATCGGCACTTTCTCGGAGACGATCCGGGCTGGGGCTTTCTCGGGCTCGCTCAACCGGGACGTTCTCGCTCTCGTGGATCACGACCCTCACCGGGTTCTGGCACGCACCAAGAGCGGCACTCTGCGGCTCGCGGAGGATACCCGCGGGCTCGCCTTCGACCTCGACGTGCCAGACACCAGCAACGGCCGGGACATCCTTGCCCTCGCCGAGCGCAACGACCTCGGCGGCATGTCGTTCGGGTTCGCGGTCGGCCCCGGCGGCGACGACTGGCAGGGCGAGAAGCGCGAGTTGCGCGCCGTCACTCTCTACGAGATCAGCGTCATCCAGGCGCTTCCGGCCTACCCCGGCACCATCGTGAATGCCCGCTCTAAGGGCATTACCACTCCCGGCCTCCGGCTCGCGCTGGCCGGCCGCTACCTCGAAACCCTCCGGAGCTAACATGGGCCTGCTAAGCCGCCTGCTCGGGATCGAGACGCGCTCCGGCGACGTGCGCTTGTCCGATCCGTTCCTTGCCGAACACCTCGGCGTGGGCGGTCGTGGCGCCAACGTCACCGCCGATGCTGTGTTGTCGAACCTCGCGGTGGCGGCCCGGTGCGTCGCGCTCCGCTCCGAGATGATGGCGAGCGTCGGCCTGTACCTGTTCCGGCGGACGGACAACGGCGGTCGGGAGCGCGCCGACGACAACCCGCTGTACGGCGTGCTCCACGACCTCGCGAACCCCAACATGACCGCGTTCGAGGCGCGCGAGTTTCTGGTGCGTAGCCTCGACCTCACGGGCAACGGCTATGCCCGGATCGAGCGCAACGCCCGTGCGCAGGTGACGGCGCTCTACCCCCTGCCGCCCCTGTCCGTGGGCGTGGAGCGGCTGGCCTCGGGTCGGTTGCGCTACCGGGTCAACACCGAGCGCGGCGCCCCCTACGTCCTCCTTCAGGAGGAGATGCTTCACCTGCGCGGGTGCTCCCGCGATGGCATCCTCGGGCAGTCCACCATTGCCGTGAACCGCGGCTCACTCGGCCTCGCCATGACGCACCAGGAGACGGCCTCGGCGCTCTCGGCCAACAGCCTCCGCCCCTCCGGCCTCTTGAGCTTCGTGGAGCGCCTGACGGGCGACCAGCATGCGCAGGTCCGGCAGAGCATGGAAACCCGCTACAGCGGCACCGACAAGGCCGGCAAGCTGATGATCATGGACGGCGGCGCCAAGTTCGAGCGCATGTCGTTCTCGCCGGAAGACGCCGAGTTCTTGTCGTCGCGCAAGCTCGCGAACGAGGACGTGGCCCGGGTGTTCGGGCTACCGCCCACGTCGGTCGGCATCACCGACAAGGCGACCTACAGCAACACCGAACAGGAAGGCCGTGCCCTCGTCCAGAACGCTCTCGGGCCGCTCGCTGGTCGGATTGAAGCGGCGATGCTCCGGTGCCTCCTCACGGACGTGTCGCGCCGGTCCCTGTACGTGGAGCACGACCTCGACACGCTGTTGCGCGGCGATGTGAAGGCTCGCTTCGAGGCCTACCGCATCGGGCGCGAGACGGGCGCTCTCAGCCCCAACGACATCCGACGCCGGGAGAACGACCCGCCGATCCCGAACGGGGACATCTACCACCAGCCGGCGAATTGGGTGCCGCTCGGCACGAAGGTGGCGACCGAGGCCTTGCCCGTCCACGAGCCGGCGGCGGCAGCCTGAGCATGGGGCGTCAGATCGCACTTCCGCCGACCCTCTCGCCCCGGCTGATCAGCCGGGATGCGGCGGCGGCGTACGTGTGCGTCTCGACCAACAAGTTTGACGAAATGGTCCGCGACGGGCGTATGCCTCGCGCTCGACGGATCGACGCACGCAAGGTGTGGTGCGTGCGTGAGCTAGACAGTGCGGCGGACAATCTGCCGATCGACGGCGATGATGCTACCGGGGATGACACCTGGGGGGACATCGATGCCGCGTAAACTGCCGCCTTACGTCGAGCGCAACGTCGTGAAGGGGAACACCTACCTCTCGTTCCGGCGAGGGAAGGGCACCCGCATCCGCCTTCCGGCCGACCCGACCTCGACGGAGTTCCAGGACGCTTATCGTGCCGCGCTGATCGGCCAGACGCCCGCCAAGACTGCGGGCCGTACGGCCGCCGCGCCGGGCACGATTGAGGCTCTGGTGCAGTCCTACTTGCGCAGCCCCGAGTACGTCGAGCTCCGCGCCACCACGAAGCAGGGATACCGGTCTCGGATCGAGATGATCCGTACCAAGCACGGTCATCGCACGATTGCCGGCCTCACCGCTTCGAGGATCAGTGCAGCCTTTCTTGAGCCGCTGGCCGGCAAACCTGGTGCGAGGCTGTCGCTCCTCAAGATGCTGCGTATCCTGATCCGTCACGCCATCGGCAAGGAGTGGTTGAAGCACGATCCATCGAAGTCCATTCGGCGACCGAAGTCGAACGAAATCCGGTCTTGGACCGATGAGGAGATTGTGCAGTTCGAGGAAAGGTGGCCGGTTGGATCCAAGCAACGCCTCGCCTTTGCGTTGCATCTATACACAGGACAACGCCGGTCAGACGTACATCGCATGACGTGGGCCGATGTTGTGAGTGGCAAGATCCGCGTCGTCCAACAAAAGACGGGGGCCAAGCTGTCGATCTATCTGCACCCTGATCTGCGGCACGTACTAGACGCGACCGTGCGCCAGCACGTCACCATCCTTAACACCGGCTTCGGCAAGCCCTTCACGGTCTCCGGCTACGGCAACTGGCTCCGCGACGCGATCACCGACGCAGGCCTGCCGGTTGACTGCCAACCCCATGGGTTGCGGAAGGCCGCCGGGCGTCGCCTTGCCGAGGTCGGGTGCTCGGCGAACGTCATCATGGCCGTGCTCGGGCACAAATCGCTATCCGAGGCCGAGCGGTACACGCGGGATGCCGATCAAGCCCGCCTCGCCGAAGCTGGCATTGTCAGGCTGCCGGTACGGATCACGAACAACATTGCCCAAACCACCCCTGAGGAGTTTGGGGAAGTTGCGAAAAGCAAAGAGGGATCAAAGCGATGAGTAGAGTGGTGGTGGGCCCGGCAGGACTCGAACCTGCAACCAGACCGTTATGAGCGCACTGCTTCGGCGTGCTTCCCTATGAAAAGCAGACGAAAGCGGCCTCGTTTGGCTCCGAAATGCCAGTTCGTTCACGGCCAATCGTTGCCGTTTCATTGCCGCATATTTTGCTCACTTGGGCAAGCACCATACTGGTCCAATTATTGGAGAGGCCACCCTCGAAGGGGCCTTCTTTTATTTCACGACGCCGCGTTCCATTTCCAACCGGCCGTGTTGGTGGCCTGAGCTATCGACCTGCATATCCTCGTCAATTACGGCGAAGCCCTGTGCCCGGTAAAACTCAAGGGCTGAAACGTTCTTTTCAAAGACGTGTAGGCGCAACAACTCGTGATAATTTTGTACTTCCTGTAAGAGAGTTGATCCTACCCCCTGACGAATCTGTAGGCGGTCTACGTACAACGCTGAGATGTAGCCTTCATCATCCACGGTGATGAAGCCGATCACTGAGCCATCGAGTTCAGCAATCAGAGTTTCGGATTGTCCCAGCAGAAACACCAGATGCTGACGCCCCTCGGTTTGCTCACGGCTTTCTAGGAACGAATGAGTGATGGGGAACGTCCGGTCGAAGACCGCTAGCACCGAAGCTTCGTCAATTTTGCACTTGTAGGGACGGATATGCATTGACCGTATCTGGCCTCCAAGCTGACCATCCGCCGCCATGCCAACTTACCCAGTGTGGTCCAGTCAATTTGCCGATGCCGCAACCGTGTTTTTCGCGATCCAAACAGCGAGTGGGATTTCCGCCACCGCTCGATCACCGAGGAGTTCACGGGCCACCAGTGCGAAGTCGATACGCTCTTCGCCCTCTACCTCATCTGCGGCGGCTTTCGCCGTCCAGCCTAAGAGTTCGGCCCAGCGCCCTCGCTGCGGGGAAATGAGAACTCGCAAGACGGCATCCTCACGCTGCTTCTTCGTTCCCGCCTTACCGACAGTGGCAGATGTGGCCTCGCTCGGCTCGAACCACGATTGCAGGAACGCATACTCTCTCGGCCAAAGCTTCGAGTCGGCTAGCGCGGCTGCGATGGCTTTCGGCGATTGCCGCTCGGGCGGGACACCATCGAGAAGCTGCTCGATCAGCAATTCAGTTCCCATCCGCTCCGGTCGAACCTGACCGGAACTTACGGCCTCGAGAAATTGAACCAAGCCAAACGGCGGAGGCTCCTGGCGGGCGATATTGGTTGCGAGGTGGTGCGCTATGAGCGACTGCGCGATCTCGGGTGAGGCATCGAACGTATCGAGTTGGTCGCCAACCTCGGCAAGGAATTGATCGGCCTCGCGCCGACTGAGATCCTCCCGGACCCAAGCATCTCGGACCCCGAAGCCCTGCTTCACCAGGAGGGAGGCCAGTGCGAGTTTTCGCCCTCGTTTGAGGATCACGAAGACGCTTTGTGCGCCGGCTCCATCGCACCCCGAGGCGATGACCGTGCTGATCTGGGCGGATGGCCTAGCAGCAGGTTGCAAACCGCGCTGCCGGCAAGCGCGAACTGCCGAATCGAGGGGTGCTTGTACGGCCTCTGTGAGCCATGGGCGCATCATGACGAGGCGCTCTGCGCTTGCCGCGGATAGGCCACCGTGTTGGGCAGCCACGACAAGGTTTTGCGCCACCTGCTGGACCACTGAGGGACTTGAATCGAGCAGCCATCCGAGAGCAGCCTCCCGCATCGATTCCACCTCCGAGGCAACGAAGGAGCCGACGATCACAAGACGCTGGTCAGCCGGGAAGGCAGCCAATTGCTCGGAAAGTTGCCCATGGATGAGGAAAGGGTCGTGAACGAAAGCCTCGGCCATGGCGGCATAATGAGAGGTGATATCGTCGGGACTGAGCGACGGGCCGTGTGAGGCGGCCTGCTCGGAGAGAGCGAGGATAAGGGCACGCAACTCATCGCCGAGGTCGAGCTTGGCCGCTGTAAATTGCTGGCCGATAACCATCATCACTTCGGGTGGCAATAGGCCACTCTCGGCCGCTGTAACGAGCTTCTGCCGGACCTCCTCGACGAGGTTCTTCGCTGGTTCGCTGCCGCCTTCGACCGCCATCCGCGTCTCGTCGAGCGCTTGCCCCATCATGAAAAGAAGAGCCTCGCACAAAGCGTCGTTGGGACGCTTTTTGCCAACCTCTTTGATCAGTAGGTCGAGTACGACGATCATGGCGTCCGGATTATGGGACAGCGCAAGTCCGACGGTCTCCAACCCTACCGTCATTTGCCCGCGTCGAAGATCAGCGGCGACGAGCTTCGCGAGCTGAAGGATTCTGGCACGCGGCGCGTTCGCTGTAGCAGGCATCACGGAGGGCCTCGTAGATAGGGTGCTTCCGATTGATCCAGGAACATAGATAGCAGATCAATCAGCTTGGCACCCGTGGCCACAGCCTGAACCGAGTCGCCGCTTCACCAGCGCGCGCGAAGTCGACCACTTCCTCATGCGCACCTGTTCCGGATCAGCTCTGCCGGTTCTTGTATAAGAAAACCCGCCTGATGCGCCTCACCGCCAAGGAAGGCGACCAGCGGCAGCGTTGGGAGGTCGAGGCCAAGCGGTTCGCGGCCCTCGTGCTGATGCCGCCGCACCCGCTGCGAGGGGCCATGGCAGCCTTTGGCTAGCCGGGTCTGCAGCACATTCTTGCGCTCGCGCGCGACTTCGGGGTCGGTAAGGAGACGGCGGTTCCGACCTACGTCCAGTACCACGCCTAGCGGATCGCCATCGTCGTGGCGGGCCACAGCCGGGTGCAGCGTTGCTACCGCAGCCCCTCCTTCCCCGCCATCGTCTGCACTGTCGGAAGCCCGATCCCAGAGCAGTCGCTCTTTCACAGGAGTTCGCATCAAACGAACATCCCGAGCGCCATCGCCGCGTGCAGTCCTGATGTCTGGATCGCTGTGAAGCGCGACCTTCGTGCGCCGTCGCCCGACGAGCAGGTGTACCTCCAGCAGAACGGCTTCGCGATGATCCTGCTGCGTCTCAAAGCCGTTCCGGAGGAGAGCGCGGAGGAGCGCAGGCTGGAGGAGGGCTGGCGCTATCGCTTCCACTCGGGGCGCCGCTAGCTGACATCCACTCGGGGTCGAATTGGACTGGGACGTCATTGGGATCACAACAAGATCCACTGACGCAGTGCATCAACGCGCCGATTGCGTTGCTCTCCACTACGAGTTCGTGAACTCGCTCCCTCTCTATACTTTTCAATGTATGGGTTATCATGTTGGGCTTGATATGAATCAACAAAAGTATCCAATTTTTTTGAAGGAATATCTCCCTTAAGCAGCATATCTACACAAAACAGGGTGTATAGATTATTGGTTTTTGTGAAGAAGTTTTTCGTTGCATTATTTACAAAGTACGCCTCGTCAGCCCGTTTAAAAAAATCGGCAACAGATTTGATATCCTCAACCTTCATCTCATATTTGTCATTATACATATCATAAA
>NZ_VRUW01000230.1:0-789 GCF_008039475.1 Methylobacterium sp. WL12
CTACGCAACCTGCCTGACCGATGCCGAATGGGCTGTGGTCGGCACGATGCTGCCCTGTCCCGCCGCGACCGGTCGTCCATGGCGCTGGCCAATGCGGTCGGTGCTCGACGGGATTCTCTACGTGCTCCGCACTGGCTGCGCATGGCGGATGCCGATCTCGAACCCGTCTCTACCGACAGTGCCCGATGGGTTGCACGTCGATGAACTGACGCTCGATCCGTCCGGACTGTTGCTTCTTGCCCGGACCACCGCTGCGCAGGGCGTCTGTCCGGCTTGTGGCCAAAGGTCTTCGCGGGTCCACAGCCGCTACTGGCGAACGCTCCAAGACCTGCCGTGGCAGGACCGTGCCGTCACGTGGCGCGTTGAGGTGCGCCGCTTCCGGTGCAGCCATTGCCCGGGCCGGATCTTTGTCGAGCGCATCCCGGGCTTGATGGGATCCAAGGCGCGCCGGACCACGCGTCTGGCCGAGGCACAGACCGAGATCGGCATGGTGCTGGGCGGCGAGGCCGGAGCCCGGTTGTCGCGGCGGCTGTCCATGCCGGTGAGCGGCGACACCGTCCTGCGCCTGATCCGCCGCCATCCGCCGCGGGCCTACCAGGCTCCGCGGGTGGTGGGCATCGACGACTGGGCTTGGCGGCGCGGGCGACGCTACGGCACCATCGTCTGCGATCTGGAACGCCGTCGCGTTCTAGCCCTGCTGCCGGGCCGCTCGTCCGCTCCGGTGAGAGACTGGCTCGCCGCGCATCCGGGCATTGCCGTCGTCAGCCGGGACCGGGCAGGTCCCTACGC
>NZ_VRUW01000231.1:0-778 GCF_008039475.1 Methylobacterium sp. WL12
GGAGGACAGCGTGGGCGCCGGGCGTGACGGTTGCGGAGATTTCTTCGAGGTGATGGGTCATGGCCGACGTGGTGCAACGGGGCATGACCAGGCCCGCGCCGACGCCTCGGGCCGGGCAGATCGCCCCAAAGATGTAGGCTGACTGCGTGCGCTGATCCTTGGGAGCCGAGGGGCGCGTACCGCGTGCTGCCCAACGCCGGGTCAGGGTGTTCTTCTGGCCGACCCGCGCCTCGTCGCAGAACCAGACCTCTACGGGTTTGCCGCCGACAGCCTGCCCGATCTGCGCCAGACGGTGGGGAAAGCTTTTTTAAAAACAGCTGCGGCGTCCGGGTCCTGGGCGTGATGGCGCGGACGGGCTGAGAGCTTGGCGTAGCCCATCGCCCGCAAGACCCGGCTCAAGGTCTGCTCGGAGATCGACACGCCCTGATCCTCGGCCAGGATCTGCGCCAGATCGCACAAGCGCCAGCGCACTACGCCGTGAGCGGCGGGCGTCGGCCCTTGTTCGATTAGGGCCTTCAGGACATCGCGCTGCCCGGCGTTCAGGCGCGGACGGGCACCAGGCGCTTTGCCGTCGATCAGCCCGTCCGGACCAGCCGCGTTGAAGGCCAACACCCAGTCACGCACCGTCTGCAACCCGACCCCGCCGATCTCGGCCGCCTCCGAGCGCGAGCCGCCCGCCGAGATCACCGACAGCGCCAACAGGCGGCGGGTCTGGGCCGGATTGCGCGAACCCTTGGCCAGAGCGCGCAAACCTTCGGCATCATAATCCGATCGCAGT
>NZ_VRUW01000232.1:0-776 GCF_008039475.1 Methylobacterium sp. WL12
GAGGGGACCGGCGGGGCCTGCGCGGCGAGCACGTCGGCGCGCACCGGGCGCGGCGGCGCGAAGACTGGCCCCTGCCCGAACGGCACGTCGAGGTCGATCAGGTCGGGCACGTCGGATTCCGTGCCGACCTCCGTCGCGACCAGACGGATGCCGGCCCGCGCGAGCGCGGTGACCAGGTCCTCGATCGCGATGTCGGACAGGCTGCGCCGGGCGGGGCCGGGGCGCAGCAGCAGCTCGGCCGGCACCTTGACCTGGCCGACGCCGTGGCCGGCCAGCGCCGCCGCGTCGAAGCGCAGGTCGGTCGGCCGGTCGAGTGTGAAGCCGACCCGGCCCTTCAGCGCGGCGACGGCCCCGGCCTGCTCGGCGTCGAGGTTGCGCCAGCTCGCTTGCGGCAGGGCGACGACGAGGCGGCCGGCCAAGGCCGGCTCCGCCGCGACCAGCCGCGCGATCCCGCGCAGGAACCCGGGCTCGTAGAGCGACAGCGGCGACAGGCCGTAGGCCACCGCCGCCTCGCTGCCACGGCCGACGAGGTGGCGGGCGATGGTCGCGACCCGCTGCAGCATGCGCCGGTCGAGCTCGGTCGAGCGACCGTGCCGCTCCAGCGCCGGCAGGAAGGCCTCGGGCGTCAGCACCACGCCGGCGAGCCTCAGACGCGCCAGGGCCTCGTAGGACGCGACCTTGCGCTGCGGCAGGGTCACCACCGGTTGGAGGTGGACTTCGAGCCCGTCGCCGTCGAAGGCCGCGATCACCGCCTCGTCCTCGTTGGGGGCGTCGGC
>NZ_VRUW01000233.1:0-773 GCF_008039475.1 Methylobacterium sp. WL12
GCATCCGTTCAAGGGCAACCAGGAGCAGCGCCCCGATCCCGAGCGTCAGCAGCAGGAACAACAACGAGGGGGGATACTTCGTCAGCGAGACGAAGCTCAACGTGGTTCGAAGCGCGTCGCCCTCGACCACGAACCAGGACTTATCGCCGTAGCCGTTCGCCAGACGCAGGATCACGAAGGCAACGAGCATTCCGCAGCCGAGGGCCATAAACCGGCGCTCGCGGGTGTGCGTGGCGAATTTGGGCAGAAACCACGGGCCGACCGCGTAGCCGAGCACGATCACGCCAATCCACGGGAGCACGGGATAGGTCGTCTTGGCGACCAGCCCGAACGGCAGCGCGATGACGTCACGCTGGTGCAGCATCGCCCAGACCGCAAAAAACGGTTGGTCAGGCTGGAGGTGGATCGGGTCAAGGAGGTTGTGGCCACCGACGATCAGCAGCCCTACCGCGAATAGAACCGGACGTGGCAGGCCGATCATGGCCGCGAGGACGATCATGCAGATGCCGATGCACCAGATCACCTGCAGCCAAAGCGTCGGGCTGGCCACACCCCAGTACAGTTCCGAGAGGTAGAGGACCTCCAGCGCCATCAGCACGAGCCCACGCTTCAGCAGGTAGGCCCGTGTCTCCGCCAGCGTATGCCTGGTGCCGAACAGGTACGCAGCCACGCCGGTCAACGCGATGAAGATGGGTGCGCACAGGCTGACGAGGAGGCGGGCCAGGGCCACGGCCGGCAGGGCAGTCCGGGCGTCGACCGGGTCGGCTACGGGA
>NZ_VRUW01000234.1:0-770 GCF_008039475.1 Methylobacterium sp. WL12
CCGCCCCGGTCAAGCCCTCGGCCCCCGTCGCCGGCTCGCCGAACGCCGCCAAGGGCGCCCTCCTCGACCTCAACAGCGCCTCCGCCGCCGAGCTCGACGCGCTCCCCGGCATCGGCGCCGCCCGCTCGGCCGCGATCGTCAAGGGCCGCCCCTACAAGGGCAAGGACGACCTCGTGCAGAAGAAGATCCTCTCGCAGTCGGTCTACGACGGCATCAAGGACAAGGTCATCGCCAAGCAGAAGTGATTTTTTGGCAGGTTTGACCGGCGCGCTGTGTTTGAGCCGCGCGCCGGGAATAGGGTGGCGTTCGACACCCCTCGAAAGCGGCCGTCCGCCGACATCGCCTCGGACTTGGCCCCAGGGTGACGATCGGACCCCGGCCGTGAGATGCGCATCGCGGATTTTTGTCGTACCGGTTTTGCGAGGAACCTTACAACATCTCCAGGCCGATGAAAGCGCACGCCAGCCCTGTGCAGATCGCCTTCGCCGACCTGATCGCGAAGGCATTCGATGCGGATTTCGACGCCGCATATCCGGAGAACGGGCGCTTCGCCAAGAGCGACCGCCGCGGCCAGGAATACTGGTATTACCTCGGCTACGCGCGTGACCCGGACGGCGCCAAGAAGGGGAAGGAAACTCAGAAGTGTCAAACAGCGTTGAACATTGACCCTGGATCGGCGTCGAACTTTGACCCCCCGGATGGGTATGGCGGGACGCCCCTGATCAGCCCGGCGAAGCGGGTCGGGGTGGCGCAGCCGGGCTGATCAGGGG
>NZ_VRUW01000235.1:0-770 GCF_008039475.1 Methylobacterium sp. WL12
AAGTAATTACATAATTGTATCGTATATTTTTCGGAGTGCAACTCAATCATCCAGCCGCGTGGCTCTGAAACGAAAGTCCGCTTTGCCATTCTTTGAGTCCAAAGCGGACAGACTGCTTGCCACCCAAGTAATTACCCACCCCCTTGCGCGGGTCGGGTTTCGCTGATTCCCTCGTGGGATGGGCCGAAGCGATCTTGAGCGGCTGAGCCGCGAGGAGCTGATCGAGCTGGTGCTGCGGATGCAGCGCCCGGAAAAGACTTCACGCACGTCTTCGAAGCCGCCGGCAACGGATCGCAAGGAGCGGCGCGCACAGGCCAAACCAGGCGGGGCGAAGCCTGGCCACGAGGGCCACAGCCGCGTGATGAGCGAGGATCCCAATGCCGTCGTCGCGCATCGCCCGGATCGCTGCGCGTGCTGTGGCGGCGGACTGCACGGGGACCTTCCCGCAGAGGTCGTCAGCGTCTCCGAACGGATCGAGCTGCCGGAAGTCGCACCGGTCGTCACCCAGCATCAACGGCTGGCGGTGCGGTGCCCGACCTGCGGGGCGCGTGTGATCGCACCGGTTCCAGAGGCAGCGCGCGGCACGCCCTTCGGCCCGCGGCTGCATGCGGTGGCAACGTACCTCAAGACCTTCCAGGCGCTGTCCTACGAGCGGTTGCAGGCGGCGCTGTCGGATCTGTTCGGGCTTACGCTCAGCCAGGGCGGGCTGATGAACCTGCTCCAGCGCGCGCAGAAGCGCTTCCGCTCCGGTCGCGACGAGGCCGTCTCGA
>NZ_VRUW01000236.1:0-699 GCF_008039475.1 Methylobacterium sp. WL12
GACCGAGAATGCTCGGCTTCGAAAGGCAATCGCCGATCTCACCCTCGACAAGCTGATCCTGCAGGAGGCGTCCCGGGGAAACTTCTGAGCCCCGCGCGCCGACGCGCCTGTGTCGAGCACATCATGCGGACGATGACCGTCTCCGAGCGCCGCGCTTGTCGGGCGCTCGGTCAGCATCGCTCGACACAGCGCAAGGTACCGCGGGGCCGCGACGACGAAGAGGCGCTGACGGCCGATCTCACGGCGTTGGCTGAGAAGTACGGACGCTATGGCTACCGCAAGATCAGCGCATTGCTGAAGGCGGCCGGATGGTTCGTCAACGACAAGCGCGTCGAGCGGATCTGGCGGCGTGAGGGTCTGAAGGTCCCAGCCAGACAGCCCAAGCGGGGGCGGATCTGGGACAATGACGGCTCCTGCGTCCGTCTTCGCCCGGAACACCGCAATCACGTGTGGTCGTACGACTTCGTCGAGGCCCGAACGCACGATGGGCGCAAGATCCGGATGCTCAACGTGGTCGACGAGTTCACGCATGAATGCCTAGCGATCCGAGTCGCCCGCAAGCTGAAGGCAACCGACGTCATCGACGTGCTCTCGGATCTGTTCATCCTGCGTGGCGTACCTGGCCATATCCGTTCGGATAACGGCCCGGAGTTCGTTGCGAAGATCGTACAAGCTTGGATCACCGGCGTCGGAGCAAAG
>NZ_VRUW01000237.1:0-694 GCF_008039475.1 Methylobacterium sp. WL12
TGAAACTGACCTCGACCGGACGCCTCGGCGCCGCGGACGCCGCCCTCGTGGTCGGCGGCGGAACGCTCGACCTCGGCGGCACCAGCGCGAGCGCCGGCCCGGTGGTGCTCACCGCCGGTACCATCCGCAACGGCACCCTGCGCGGCGCAATCTACAGGCTTCAGGCCGGCACTGTCGATGCGGTTCTGTCGGGCGCCGGCTCCCTTGCCAAAAGCGGCGACGGCACCGTGCTTCTCAACCAAGCGAACAGCTATTCCGGCGCCACCACGGTCACCAACGGGATTCTGCGGGCCGGGATCGCCGGCGCTCTCCCCGCGGGCACGACACTGATCGTCGCCGGGGCCGGAAGCCTCGACCTCGCCGGCACCAACCAGAGCGTCGCCGCGCTCAACGGCGACGGCCGGGTTTCACTCGGCGGCGCCACCTTCACCGTGGGCTCGAATGGCGGCGACGCGCTGTTTTCCGGCACTATCGACGGCACCGGCGCGCTGGTGAAGGCCGGCGCCGGGCGGCTCGATCTCACCGGCAACAGCCCACTCGCCGGCAGCGTGACGGTGGCGGAGGGGCGCTTGCGGGTCGGCGGCAACCTCGGCGCGGCCGACGTTTCCGTCGCCTCTGGCGCGATCATCGAGGGTACCGGCACGCTCGGCGGCCTCAGCATCCGAAGTGGTGGCCGCTTGGCTCCCGGCTACGA
>NZ_VRUW01000238.1:0-669 GCF_008039475.1 Methylobacterium sp. WL12
TTTTTGAGCTGATACGGCGGGGGGCGTGGATCTACGCTGTAGCAGGGTGTAGGTGCGGTTTGGGGGCATGAGTCAGCATCCAAAGGCATACGCTGCATAGTATGACTGGTGGGTGTGTGTCATACGGTGATAAGCAACCGTTTTACGCACCCGCAAATGAGCCGTGAGTTCTGTGGTTGAAGGAGCATCATGGGTGCTCCTGCAAATTAAATTACCATTTTGCTAAGCTGGCAGCGTTCAGATCACAGAGCGCCGTCCCGCATTTAGAGCAATTCTACGACAAATTATGCTTAATTCTAGAATAAATCATATCAAGCTCAAGTAGCAATTCTTGTAAGTGGCCGTAGTCATCGCGGTTCTGTGGGCCGACTACGAGCTCATTGATTAATCCATCGGGGTTGATCCAAGTTACACGAAGCGATTGATCATCTGCAGAAAAATTGTCTTTAATTTGTAAATTTGATTTTTCGACTGTTGCAGTATGATGGCTGGTGCTATCAAAGCTGTCGTTTTTATCGCTTGAAGCATCTGATTTCCCGTCTGTTGGAAGCTCTTCCAAAGCGGCATTCTCAGTCGCTTTCTTAGACGCCGCCGGGTTTAAGGCGCGCGCCCATGCATCGAGACCTTGTCCCGATTTTTTTGCATATTCCTCGACTTCATCAGGGGGAA
>NZ_VRUW01000239.1:0-667 GCF_008039475.1 Methylobacterium sp. WL12
CTTCGCAACGAACTCCGGGCCGTTATCCGAACGGATATGGCCAGGTACGCCACGCACGATGAACAGATCCGAGAGCACGTCGATGACGTCGATCGCCTTTAATTTGCGGGCGACCCGGATCGCTAAGCATTCATGTGTGAACTCATCGACCACGTTGAGCATCCGGATCTTGCGCCCGTCATGCGTGCGCGCCTCGACAAAGTCGTACGACCACACGTGATTGCGGTGTTCCGGGCGAAGACGGACGCAGGAGCCGTCGTTGTCCCAGATCCGCCCTCGCTTGGGCTGTTTGGCTGGGACCTTCAGCCCCTCACGTCGCCAAATGCGCTCGACACGCTTGTCGTTGACGAACCATCCGGCCGCCTTCAGCAGCGCGCTGATCTTGCGGTAGCCGTAGCGCCCGTACTTCTCGGCCAACGCCACGAGATCGGCCGTCAGCGCCTCTTCATCATCGCGGCCCCGCGGCACCTTGCGCTGTGTCGAGCGATGCTGTCCGAGCGCCCGACAGGCACGGCGCTCGGAGATGTTCATCGTCAGCTGGATGTGCTCGACACAGGCGCGTCGGCGCGCGGGGCTCAGAAGTTTCCCCGGGACGCCTCCTGCAGGATCAGCTTGTCGAGGGTGAGATCGGCGATTGCCTTTCGAAGCCGAGCATTCTCGGTCTCAA